>CALMNS010000274.1:0-8826 GCA_937871635.1 uncultured Solirubrobacter sp. | reverse complement strand
CGGTGGGCTCGTCCGGGAACTCGTCCTCCTCGACCGGGAGCAGATCGTCGGCCGGCTCACCCTCAGCCTCCTGCCTCCAATGGGCGCCTCCGCCGCGGATGTCGTTGGCCCAGTCGTAGTAGCGCTCGGCCGGGTCGGAGAAGTCGTGCATCTCCGGCTTGAGCACCGGGTCGATCTCCGGGGCGGTCAGGAACGGTTCGAGGGTGACGGGCGCCTCAGGGAGGACGTGGAAGCGATCCTCGGGTTCGAGGTCGTCCCACTCGCCGCCCTCCGGGAACGGGTCGGGCACCTCCGGCGCCATGGTGCGCGTGAGGGGGACGGTCGGGTCGCAGGCGAGCGCGACAGCGAGCCCGGGCTCGTTGGGGTTGTCGAGCAAGTCGGCGAAGATCCGCAGCAGCGGTCCGTCGTCGCCCCAGGGCCGCGGGTCGGCCCAGTCGTCGGGTGGCGTGAGCGTCGAGCAGTCGATCTGGGCAACGAACGTCATCGCGATCCCCCGCTGGTTGAACGGCCACTGCTCCCCGGCGGCGAGGTCGGGGTGACCGCCGATCCTCGAGCTGCCCACGGCGGGGGCTCCTCCGGGCTCCGGGACGAGCCGGTAGCCGGCCCGGACGGCGTCGGCCAGCCGTTCGGCGTGCTCGCCGAGGCCGTACTGCTCGGCGAGCGCTTCCACCTGAGCGCGGGTCAGCACCGCTGATCAGGGTGTCAGATCGTCGACCGGACCGACGATGACTCTCGCTGCTGCTCTCGCCTGTCAGGAGCAGCCGGCGACGAACGGTCGAGAGTGCTGCCTTCCATGCGGGGCGGCAGCGGGGGAGCAGTTCGGCTGCGTTGCCTGCAAGCCGAACCTCCGGCCGCTTCTCCCGCAGCGAGGCGGTCTCCACATCCTTAGCGCCGCGTGAACCGGCTGGGCTTCAGACGGCGGCCACGCCGATCAGGCCGTTGCGGGTGACGAGCGCCGCGAGTTCGGCCTCGTCGAGGGGCTCGGTGCCCTCAGGTCGCCGCGGCAAGACCATGTACCGCGACTCGGCGCTCGCGTCCCAGACCGTGATCTCCACGTCGGGCCCCGGGTCGAACTCGAACTCTGCCAGTACGCCGCGTGGATCGCGCACGACTCGCGACCGGTAAGCCTCGCTCTTGTACCAGGTGGGTGACGGCCCGAGGACCGCGATCGGATAGCAGGAGCAGAGCGTGCAGACGATGACGTTGTGCACCGCCGCGGTGTTCTCGACGACCTTGAGCCGCTGCTCCTGGAGCCCGCCGCCCATGCTGAGGCGGACCTCGGGCAGGGCCGCGTTGGCGTCGTCGAGAAGCCGCCGGCGGAAGTCGTCGTCGGTCCACGCCCGGGCGACGGCGCGTGCGGCACCGGCGGGCGACGACCCCGCGAGGAACGCCTCGAGCGCGCGGTCGAGCTCCCTGGCATCGACGAGCCCGCGGTCTTCGAGCAGCGCCTCCAGGCCGCGGACCTGCGCGGCGATCGGCGCGTCGTCGTGATGGCCGCTCATGACCGCTCCGGGTCCAGGTGGCGCTCCCAGACGTCGAGCGTCACGTGGTGGTCGCCGTCACCGAAGAGCTCGCACGCGGTGAACCGGACGGTATAAACCGGCTCGGGCGGCGTCTGCAGGCCGCGCGCCCGGTCGTCGGCGACCGGGTGGACGCCCTGCGGCTCGAGGACGACGCCGACCGCTCCGCGCGCGTAGCGGGGCACGCGCGTGTGGTGCGGCGGGTCGGCGCGCGTCGTCCGCACCCGGTCACCCGGCGTGAAGCGCACGCTCGACCTCCTCTTCGTTCAGCACGCCCTTCTCGATGCAAAGCGTCCGGATTGCGTGGAACCACTTCTCGTAGTACGACGAGGCGAGGTACTCCTCGGGCGCCATCCGCTCGATCGCGTCGCGGAACTCGTCGAGGTTGTAAACGCCCGCCCCGATCAGCGCACGGTTCATCGCGAAGACGTGCGCCTCCCAGTCCGCGTGAAACGGCGTCTCGTCGAGGTCCTGCTCAATCGGAGGGAAGCCCTCCATGCCGCCGACGTCGTTGATCCGGCTCATCCGGGCGAGCCTACGCCGCGAAGCCGGCGAACGCGAGGTGGCCGTCGGGTGTGACAGGGAAGCACGCGGCTTACGAACTCGAGCCGAGGTCGCGGTCATTCGGTAAGCGCCCTTGGCGGGTTAGGCAGCGGCCGTCGTCGTCACGCCGCGGACGCTACTCCGCGAGCAGCGCGTCCATCTGGCCGATCGCCTGCTGCATGCCCTCGGCGGCGCCCATGTCGAGCAGCTGCTGCATCGCCTCCTTGGTGGCGTTGACCGAGATGAGCTCCATGCGCGTGCGCCCGCCCTCCTCGGTGAGGCGCATGTGCATCTGCCCGGTGGGCATGTCCGGATTGACGTTGCCGTCGGCGTCCGCGAAGGAGTCCTCGACGTGCAGCGACCGCGGCGGGTCGACGGCGACGACGTGCCAGACGCCGTAGAAGCGCTCGCCCTCCGAGCTGGTCATGAAGTAGGTGACGGTGCCGCCAGGCTCGAGCTCGTGGCGCTCGAAGGTCGACGGGGCCATCGGCGGCCCCCACCAGCGCTCCAGCTTGCGCGGGTCGGCCCACAGCTCCCACACGCGTTCGAGC
Organism: uncultured Solirubrobacter sp.; assembly: GCA_937871635.1. Classification (GTDB taxonomy): domain Bacteria; phylum Actinomycetota; class Thermoleophilia; order Solirubrobacterales; family Solirubrobacteraceae; genus JACCYI01. Next base: position 6,212 of record CALMNS010000274.1, on the reverse strand, counting down.
GGCGCATCGAGCTCGGCGGTGATGGTCAGGGTGCGGGCGTCGAGGTCCTTGTCGACGTTGATGACGGTCACTGGGGGTTCCCTTCTTCGGAGAGGACTTCAGACATGCGGGCCACGCGGCCGCGCCACAGGTCTTCGAGCTCGTCGAGCGCGCGCCGTGCCTGGGCCACCGCGGCGGCCTCGGTGCGCACGAGCGTCTCCCGCCCGCGGCGCTCCTTGGCCACCAGGCCGGCGCGCTCGAGCACGGCCACGTGCTTCTGGACCGCGGCGAAGCTCATTGGATAGGCCTCGGCCAGCCGCGACACCGACGGGGCGTCGATCGCGCAACGGCGCAGAATGTCGCGCCGCGTCGGATCCGCAAGTCCGCTCAAGAGCTGGTCAACGGTACGCACAACCACTTGGTTGTAGGTTAGCGCGTACGCTCGCGGGATGGCGTCCGTCTACCTCGCCGGGCCACTGAGGTGCTCGCCGTCACGAACGCGTGGCACGACGCCGTCCTTCTGCCCACCGTCCGGGCGGCCCGCTGTTGCCCTGAAGCGGTGCCGGACCAAAGTGTTGCTTTCGCCCTGCCCCGCGAATTCCGCTGAACACAACGACGCGCTCTCGCTTTGCGCGAAAAGCCGCTGATTCCAACGACGCGCTCTCGCTTTGCGCGAGAGGCAGCAGTCGCGGCTCGCTTCCGAAGCAGCACGCAGCAGACACGCACACGCAGCATTCGCGCTCCGAGTGGCCGCGGCGCGGCGGGGCCGGCGGCGCTCCCACGCGGCCGGTCCATGAACGACCGAGGGCGCCCGTAGGCGCCCTCAGCGGTCAAACGTCAGACGCGGTAACCGCTACTCGTCGTCGCGCGGCGGCTCCTCGATCGCCGGCGTGTCGAGCGCGCCGCCCGGCTCGTCGATGACGGGCGCGTCGCCCGCCTCGAGCTCGCGCTCGGCGGCCCCGACCCCCACCGGCTGCTGCTCCGGCTTGACGATGGTCAGGCGCATCTCGACCGGGGCGTCGCCGTCGGCCGGGGCGCCCTCCTCGGGCGGCTCGACCATCACGGTGCCGCCCGCCACGAGCTCCGACCGGAGCACGAAGTCGGCCAGCGGGTCCTCGATGTAGCGCTGGATCGCCCGGCGCAGCGGGCGGGCGCCCATCGACGGGTCCCAGCCCTTCTCGACCAGGAAGTCCTCCGCCGCCTCGGAGAGCTCGAGCTGGAGCTCGCGCTCGGCCAGCGACGCCCGGATCCGCAGCAGCAGGAGGTCGACGATCCGCTTGATCTCGTCCTTCTGAAGCTTGTGGAAGACGATCACGTCGTCGATCCGGTTGAGGAACTCAGGCCGGAAGACCTTCTTGAGCTCGCCCATCACGCGGCCCTTCATGTCCTCGTAGGTCATGCCCGCGTCCGCGTCGCCGACCGAGAAGCCGAGCGGCGTGTTGCGGGCGATCTCCGAGGCCCCGATGTTCGAGGTCATGACGATGATCGCGTGCCGGAAGTCCACCGTGCGGCCCTGCGAGTCGGTCAGGCGACCGTCCTCGAGGATCTGCAGGAGGATGTTGAAGACGTCCGGGTGGGCCTTCTCGATCTCGTCGAGCAGGAGGACGGAGTACGGCTTGCGGCGCACGGCCTCCGTGAGCTGCCCGCCCTCGTCGTAGCCGACGTAGCCGGGAGGCGAGCCGACGAGCCGGGACACGGCGTGCTTCTCCATGTACTCCGACATGTCGATCCGGATCATCGCCTCCTCGTCCCCGAACAGGAACTCGGCGAGGGTCCGCGCCAGCTCGGTCTTGCCCACGCCCGACGGCCCGAGGAAGACGAAGGAGCCGGTCGGCCGCTTCGGGTCCTTGAGGCCGGCGCGCGAGCGCCGGATGGCCTTGGAGATGGTCTCGACCGCCTGGTGCTGGCCGATGACGCGCTTGTGGAGCTCCTCCTCCATGCGCATGAGCTTCGCCGTCTCCGCCTCGGTGAGCTTGAAGACCGGGATGCCGGTCCACATGGAGACGATGTCGGCGATCTCCTCCTCGCCGATCGACGGCCGGTCGCCCGACTCGCCGGACTCCCAGGCGTCCTCGAGCTCGCGCTTCTTGTTCGTCAGGCGCCGCTCCTTGTCGCGGAGGTTGGCCGCCTTCTCGAACTCCTGCGCCTCGATCGCGGACTCCTTGTCGCGACGGGTGGTCTCGATCTCCTCCTCGAGCTCCTTGTAGACGGGCGGCGAGGACATCGACTTGATCCGCATCCGCGAGGACGCCTCGTCGATGAGGTCGATCGCCTTGTCCGGGAGGAAGCGGTCGGAGATGTAGCGGTCGGCCAGCTCGGCCGACGCCTCGAGCGCCTCGTCGGTGATCGTGATCTTGTGGTGCTGCTCGTAGCGGTCGCGCAGCCCCTTGAGGATCTGCACGCACTCCTCGATCGACGGCTGGTCGACGACGATCTTCTGGAAGCGCCGCTCGAGCGCCGAGTCGCGCTCGAGGTACTTGCGGTACTCGTCGAGCGTGGTGGCGCCGACGGTCTGCAACTCGCCGCGGGCCAGCGCCGGCTTGAGGATCGAGGCCGCGTCGATCGCGCCCTCGGCCGCGCCCGCTCCGACGAGGTTGTGGAGCTCGTCGATGAACAGGATGATGTCCCCGCGCTGGGTGATCTCCTTCATCACCTTCTTGAGGCGCTCCTCGAACTCGCCGCGGTACTTCGACCCGGCGACGAGGGCCGCGAGGTCCAGCGTGTAGATCTGCTTGCCCTTGAGCAGCTCGGGCACGTCGGCGTTGGTGATCCGCTGGGCCAGGCCCTCGACCACCGCGGTCTTGCCCACGCCCGGCTCGCCGACGAGCACGGGGTTGTTCTTCGTGCGGCGGGAGAGGATCTGCATGATCCGCTCGATCTCCGTCTCGCGCCCGACCACCGGGTCGAGCTTGCCGTCGGAGGCCAGCTTGGTCAGGTTGCGCCCGAACTGGTCGAGCAGCTTGGAGGACTTCTTGCCCTCGCCCTGGCCTTGGCCGGCACCCGCGCCCGGGCCGGCGGCCCCGGCGCCCGAGCTGCCCTGGCGACGCCCGCCGGGGCCCGAGAGCATGCGGATGACCTCGTTGCGGATCTTCTCGGAATCCGCGTCGAAGTCGAGCAGGATGCGGGCGGCGACGCCCTCGTTCTCGCGGACGAGGCCGAGGAGGATGTGCTCCGTGCCGATGTAGTTGTGGCCGAGGGACAGCGCCTCGCGCAGCGCGAGCTCGAGCACCTTCTTCGCCCGTGGGGTGAAGGGGATCTGCCCGCTCGTCACCTCCTCGCCGGAGCCGACTATGCGGACCACCTGGGCGCGCACACGCTCCACGGTGATGTCCAGGGACTCGAGGACGCGGGCGGCGAGACCCTCTTCCTCGCGGAGCAGACCGAGGAGGATGTGCTCCGTGCCGATGTAGTTGTGCTTGAGCGTCCGCGCCTCCTCCTGGGCGAGGACGACGACCTGTCGGGCGCGCTCTGTGAATCGCTCGAACATGGTGGGAGGAGATCCTTCCTTGCCTAGGGCGGCGGGGCCGTATCCCGGGCGATGGTGTCCTGTGAGTTCCGGTCGGTCGTTGGAGGACGGTCTAAGGCTTGAGTCCTACCCACCTGTTCGGCAGCGGGGGCCCGGCGGATGAGACTGGGTCCACTCTACAACCAGCTCCACCCGGATCCGGACGGCAGCCGGCCGGAGATCACCGCCGGAGCGCCGGGAAGAGGACGACCTCGCGGATCGTCGTCCGGCCCGTCAAGAGCATGACCAGGCGGTCGATGCCGATGCCGATGCCGCCCGTCGGCGGCATGCCGTGCTCGAGCGCGGTCACGAACGCCTCGTCGTAGGGGTGGGCCTCCTCGTCCCCGGCGGCCGCCGCGCGCGCCTGCGCCTCGAAGCGAACCCGCTGCTCGTCGGGGTCGTTGAGCTCTGAGAACGCGTTGGCGATCTCCATGCCGGACGCGAAGGCCTCGAAGCGCTCGACGAGCCCCGGCTCGGTGCGGTGCGCCTTGGCGAAGGGCGACAGCTCGACGGGGTAGTCGATCAGGAAGGTCGGCTGGACGAGCTCGGGCTCGACGTGCTTGGAGAGCAGCAGGTCGACGAGCTGGGCCCAGCCGTCGTCGGGCGGCACGTCCATGCCCCGCTCGCGCATCCCCTCGGCGAGCGCTCCGCGCGTGCGCAGGGCGAGCACGTCGAGCCCCGTCCGCGCCTCGATCGCCCCGGCCAGGGTCTCGCGCCGCCAGGGCGCGCCGAAGTCGAGGTCTCCCTCGTAGCCGGCCTGCGCCGCGACGTAGGCGACGAGCCGCTCCGTGCGCCGGGCGACCACCTCGTAGTCGGCGTAGGCCTCGTACCACTCGATCATCGTGAACTCGGGGTTGTGCTTGAAGGACAGCCCCTCGTTGCGGAAGTTCTTGCCGATCTCGTAGACGCGCTCGAGGCCGCCGACGATGCAGCGCTTGAGGTAGAGCTCGGTGGCGATGCGCAGGTACATCGTCTGGTCGAGCGCGTTGAAGTGCGTGGTGAACGGGCGGGCCGCGGCGCCGCCGTAGATCGGCTGCAGGACCGGCGTCTCCACCTCGACGAAGCCCTCGTCGTCGAGGAAGCGGCGCGTCGCGGCGACGATCCTCGCCCGGGTGAGGAAGACGTCGCGGGTGGCCTCGTTGGCCATCAGGTCGAGCTCGCGCTGGCGCAGGCGGGTCTCCACGTCGGTGAGGCCGTGGTGCTTCTCGGGCGGCGGGCGCAGCGACTTGGCCAGCAGGGCGTAGTCGTCGACGCGCAGCGAGAGCTCGCCGCGGCGCGAGCGGAAGACGAGGCCGTCGACCCCGAGGATGTCGCCCAGGTCGAGCGACAGCAGCCGCTCGAAGGCCTCCTCGCCGAGGACGTCGCGACGGGCGTGCAGCTGGAGGCGGCCCGAGCGGTCGACCAGGTCGAGGAACGCCGCCTTGCCCTGGCCGCGGCGCGCGGCGATCCGCCCCGCCACGCGGGCGACCGCCTCGGAGTCCTCCCCCGCCGGCAGGTCGGCGTGGGGGGCGACGACCTCGGCGACGGGGGTCACCCCGGGGTAGGCGTGCGGGAAGGGCTCGACGCCGGCGGCCCGGAGCGCCTCGAGCTTCGCCCGTCGCGCCGCGAGCAGGTCGGACGGAGGGGCGGCCGCCTCCCCGGGCTCCGCCATGCCGCGCTCCCGCTACCCGACGGCGATCTTGGTGATCTTGAGCTTGCGGGCGCCGCCGTTGGGGAGGCCGACCTCGACCTCGTCGCCCGACTTGTGACCGAGCAGCGCCTTGCCGACCGGCGACTCGTTGGACAGCCGGTTCTCGTTCGGGTCGGCCTCGGTCGAGCCCACGATCGTGTACTGCACGGACTTCCCGCGCTTGGGGTCGTCGACGGTCACCACCGACCCGACGCGGACGAACTCCGAGTCGAGCTCGGACTCGTCGATGACGGCGGCGGAGCGCAGCTTGTCCTCGAGCGTCGCGATGCGCGCCTCGAGCATGGCCTGCTCGTTCTTGGCGTCGTCGTACTCGGAGTTCTCCGAGATGTCGCCGAACTCCCTGGCCTCCTTGATCCGCTCGGCCACCTCACGGCGCTTGTCCGTCTGGAGGTACTGGATCTCCTCCTTGAGCTTCTCGAGGCCTTCTGGGGTGAGGATGACGTCCTTCTGCATACTCGTCTCGTCGTTCTCGGGGCAGGGGAACCCGCGCCGTCGGGCGCGAGCGGCCGGTCAGGGTAGCAGCGCCACGGGCTCGCGCAAACCGTCGATCAGCCCCCGCTGGGCGGCGAGCGAATCGGCCCGCTGGAGGGCGTCCCGGGTCGCGTTCGTGGCGCCCAGCCGCTCGACGTACCAGGGGTGGAACTTGCGCAGGTAGCGGCTCGCGCGATCGGCGCCGAGGTGCTCCTCGGCCCGGTCGACGACCCAGCGCCACTCGTCGAGGACCTCCTCCCGCGAGGGCGGCGCGTCGCGCTCGCCGAGCAGCTCCTCGAAGAGCCACGGGTTGCCCAGGGCGCCGCGCGCGAGCATCACCGCGGCGCAGCCCGTGTGCGCGAACGCCCAGCGGATGTGGTCCGCTCCGGCCATGCCGCCCGAGACGACGACGGGGACCGGCAGGTCGGCGACGAGCTGGGCGGCCAGGTCGTAGTCCGGGTCGCCCTTGTGGCGCACCGCCGCCGAGCGCGGGTGGAAGGTCAGCCCGGCCACCCCGGCCTCCTCGACGAGCCGGTGGGCGAGCACGGTGCCCTCGAGGTGGTCGCT
>CALMNS010000273.1 GCA_937871635.1 uncultured Solirubrobacter sp. | reverse complement strand
AATGCCGGCCTGGCGCGCCTTGTCGAGCGACGGGACGATCGCCTTGGAGTCGTTCGGCGTGATTAGGATCCCCTTCGCGCCGGCGGAGATGAGGCTCTCGACCGCCTGGACCTGGGTCTCGTTGTCGCCGTCCTTCTTGCCCGCGAAGGACTGGAGCTCGGCGCCGGCCTTCTTGGCCTCGGCGTCGGCGCCCTCCTTCATCTTGACGAAGAAGGGGTTCGTGTCCGTCTTGGTGATCAGGCCGACGGTGACCTTCTCGCCGCCGCCACCGCCTCCACCGCCCTCGTCGTCGGACCCGCACGCCGCGAGCCCCGCGGCCGCCACGATCGCCGCCGCCGTCATGGTGATGCGCGACCGCGCGCGGCCGCCTGCGCTCTGACCCATGCTCTCTCCTGTCTCCCGCCCGCTCGCCGCCACCGGCGAGAAAAGCTTTTCAGTGGCGAGGACTGTAGGGACCGGCACAAGCGCTGTCAAACGCCCCACCTCCTTGCACGGCCGGACTCCAGACCGCTAGGTTGCGCCGTCGTGGAAACGATTCACCCCGCGACGGGTCGCGGCGGTGCCCCCCGGCGGCCGACCATGAAGGACGTCGCGGGCGTCGCGGGCGTCTCGCTGGCCACCGTCTCGCGGGTGCTCTCCGAGAGCGGCGAGGTGCGGCCCGAGCTGGCGGCGAAGGTGCACACCGCGGTCGAGCTCCTGGGCTACCGCCGCAGCGTCATGGCGTCGAGTCTGCGGCGCGCCGACCGGTTGACGGGCTCGCTCGGCGTCGTCTTCGAGGACGTCGCCAACCCGTTCTTCTCCTCGGTGCACCGGGGGATCGAGGAGGTCGCCCGCGAGCGCGGCGGGCTCGTGCTGGCCGGCTCCTCCGACGACGACCCGGTCCGGGAGCGCGAGCTCGCCGACGCCTTCGCCGCCCGCGCGGTGGACGGCCTGATCATGGTGCCCTCCGCCGGAGATCAGGCCTACCTGTCGCGCGAGCGCGAGATGGGCGTCGCCCTCGCCTTCGTCGACCGCCCGCCCCGGTTCCTCGAGGGGGACGTCGTCCTCTCCGACAACGCGGGCGGGATCGGCGAGGCGGTCGCGCACCTGCACGCGGCCGGGCACCGGCGGATCGCCTTCCTCGGCGACCGCCTGCGGATCTACACCGCCGCCGAGCGCCTCCGTGGCCACCGGGAGGCGCTGCGCGAGCTCGGCCTGGCCGAGGAGCCCGCCCTGGTCCGGACGGGGCTCGCCTCCACCGAGGCGGCGGAGACGGCGGTCCGCGAGGTGCTCGACGTCCCCGTCCCCCCAACCGCGCTCCTCACGAGCCAGAACCTGGTGACCATCGGGGCGATCCGGGCGCTGCGCGGCCTCGGCTTGCAGCACGCGGTGGCGCTGGTCGGCTTCGACGACCTCGCGCTCGGCGACATGCTCGACCCGAGCGTCACCGTCATCGCCCAGGACCCGACGGAGATCGGGCGCACCGCGGCACGGCTGCTGTTCGAGCGCATCGACGGCTACGCCGGGCCCGCGCGCACCATCACGCTGCCGACGGAGCTCCGCGTCCGGGGCTCGAGCCACCCCGGGCCGGCACGCGAGGCGCCGCCCCCGGCCTGACCCGGACGCCGCGCGCTTTCCGCTGCGGCTCGTCGTGGTCGCCTTGCTGTCAAACCGCGGCAGTCGGGGCCGCGTCCCCGGCCGCCGCCGTACGCTTCGGCGCCCATGAAGGCCAGCACTCACGCCCACGCGGCGATCATGACGCTCCTGACACCGTCTCCTCAGGCGAACCGGCGATGAGCGCCGGTCTCGCCGCGCTCCTCGACGACGTCGCGGTGCTCGCCCGCGCGGCCGCGGCCTCGGTCGACGACGTCGCCGCCGGGGCGGGTCGAGCGAGCACGAAGGCGGCCGGCGTGATCGTCGACGACGCCGCGGTCACCCCGCGCTACGTCCAGGGCTTCTCGCCCGAGCGCGAGCTGCCGATGATCAAGCGGATCGCCGTCGGCTCGCTGCGCAACAAGCTCCTGTTCATCCTGCCCGCCGCGCTCCTGCTCTCAGAGCTCCTGCCGTGGCTGCTCACCCCGATCCTGATGATCGGCGGCACCTACCTCTGCTACGAGGGGGCGGAGAAGCTGTGGGAGATGGTCAGCCCGCACCCCGCGCACGCGGAGACGTCGGCCAGCGCCCAGGGACCGGAACACGAGGACGCGCTCGTCGGCGGGGCGATCCGCACCGACTTCATCCTCTCGGCGGAGATCATGGTGATCTCGCTCAACGAGGTCACCGACGAGGCGCTCGTGTCGCGCGCCGTGATCCTCGTGGCCGTCGCCATCGCGATAACCGCCGGCGTCTACGGAGCCGTCGGGCTGATCGTGAAGATGGACGATATCGGCCTCCGGCTGGCGCAGACGCGGCAAGGGCTGGCCGCGTCGTTCGGGCAGGGGCTGGTGCGCGGCATGCCGGTCGTGATGTCCGTGCTCTCGAAGGTCGGGATCGCCGCGATGCTCTGGGTGGGCGGGCACATCCTCCTCGTCGGTCTCGACGAGCTCGGCGTCTCGGTGCTCTACGACGCGGTCCATCACCTCGAAGAGGACGTCGGCGACGCGCTCGGCGCGGTGGGCGGGGTCGCTGCGTGGTTGACGAACACCGCCCTCTCGGCGCTCCTCGGGCTGGCCGTCGGCGCGATCGTCGTGGCGGTCATGCACCGGCGCGGAGCGCAGAACCCGCACTGAGGCTCCGCCCAGAGCCACCGGAGGGCTCAGGCGTCCGCGTCGCGATGCGGTCGATGAGCGGTGATGGCACGAGGTGTCGTAGCGCTGCTACGGTGATGTCACCAAATGTCATAGGCCGTTCTGCCCCGCACGCCGTGCGCCGAGGCCGGCCAAGCCACTGGAGGTTCTTCTCATGCGCGTACTGGTCACCGGCGCCACCGGCTGGATCGGCTCCGCCGTCGTTCCCGAGCTCATCGGCGCCGGCCACGAGGTCGTCGGGCTCGCCCGCTCGGACGCCTCGGCCGCCGCCCTCGCCGCCGCGGGCGCCGAGGCGCTCCGCGGCTCCCTCGACGAGCTCGACGGGCTGCGC
>CALMNS010000272.1:13887-16964 GCA_937871635.1 uncultured Solirubrobacter sp. | reverse complement strand
CTTCAAGCCGACGCTGCCGCCCATCCCGGCGACCGGGTTGACGATGAGGCCGAGCCGCATTACGCCGGTCCGCTCGCCGGCGCCGCGACCTCGAGCGCGGCGCGGGGACGTCGTTCGCGCATCAGCCGGGCCGTCGCCGGCGGCACGGCGCCCGGCTCGAGGGCCTCGGGCTGCATCTGGGCGACAGACGACCGGTGGGGCCCCGTCGCCACCAGCGACGGGTTGTCGTGGGCTTCCTGGACCACCCGCCGGTACACGGCAGCGGTCTCGTCCAGGTCAGTGCGGCTGAAGGATTCCGTCGGCTCCAGGGTCAGCGGCTCGGGTGAGGTGAACGGGTGGTGGCTGGTCCAGTGCGCCGGGATGCCGAAGTCGGGCACCCGGTTGTTGAGCTCCTCCGCACCGAGCCCGGTCGACTCCTTGAGGCCTTCGAGCGAGTAGCGCACGACGTCGAGCCGCCGCTCGTGGTTGTCCGGGAAGGAGACCGAGACGCCGGGCAGCTCCTCCATCTGCTGCTGGACGTAGTTGTTGTTGAGCACCGCGACGCGAGCGACCTCGGGCAGCCACTGCGGCCCGAGCGCCCGGATCCAGGCGTACGACTTGACCAGGGTCGCGATGTTCCCGAGGTAGGCGCGGATCGGTCCGATGCTCTCGGGGCGGTCGGTGTCGAGCGCGAACCGGCCGTCCTGCTTGACGACCAGCGGGGTGGGAAGGAAGCGGGCGAGCTCGGCCGTCACGCCCACCGCGCCCGCGGCCGGCCCGTAGAGGTTCATCGGGGCGCCGAAGGTCTTGTGCAGGTTGAAGTGGCACAGGTCGAAGCCCGACTCCCGTGCCCTCGCGATCCCCAGCGTGGCGTTGGCGTTGGCCTGGTCATAGGCGCACAGTCCGCCGGCGTCATGGACGACGTCGGCCAGACGGTCGATCTCCGGGTTGAAGACGCCCGTGTCCTCCGGGTTGTTCAGGAACAGCCCCGCGGTGCGCTCGGAGACCGCCGCCTTGAGCGCGTCGAGCTCGACGTACCCCTGGGGCCCGACGGGCACCTCGATGATCTTGAAGCCCGCCGCCGAGGCGGCGGCCGGGTTCGTCGGGTGTGTCGCCAGCGTCGAGATCATCTCGTCGCGGTGGTCGTCGCCGCGGCTGGCGTGGAACGCCTTCATGATCAAGACGTTGGCGAAGATCGCGTGAGCGCCGCCCTGGGGTTGCAGGGCGAACTCGTCCATCCCGGAGAGCGCCTTGAAGCACTCGCCGAGCTCCCACAGCAGCTCGAGCAGACCCTGGGTGGTCTCGGGCGGCTGCTCGGGGTGCAGCGCGGTCAACTTCGGCGAGCGGGCGATCAGCTCGTTGACCACCGGCGGGTACTTCGGGGTCGTGGTGCCCACGGTGGCGTCGAGGGCGACGTTGTGCCCGAGGGTCATCTGCGACAGGCGCATGTAGTGGCGCAGCACCTGCGGCTGCCCCAGCTGGGGAAGCTCAGGTGGCGCGCTGCGGCGCAGGTCCTCGGCCAGGGGCTCCGCCGCCGGGCCGTCGAAGCCCGGGACGGTCGCGCCGCGCTCACCCGGACTCCCGAGCTCGGTGATCAGCGGCTCCTGCCACGCTGCCTGGTGGAAGTTCTCTCTGACGGTCATGCCAGCACCTCCTTGAGTGCGTCGGCGAGTCGATCGATGTCGCCGCTGGTGTGCTGCTCGGTGACGCTGAAGAGGGCGCAGCCAGGCAACGAGGGGAAGTCCTCTTCGAGCGGGATCCCGCCGAAGATGCCGCGCTCGAGCAGGCCGGCGTTGACCGCCGCCGGCGAGCGCCCGGTGCCGGAGAAGTCGACGACGAGCTCCTTGAACGGCGCACCCGACAGACGAGCGGTGTCCACGCCGACGAGCGAGCCCAGTCGATCGGCCAGGTAGCTCACGCGCGTCCCCAGCGCCTCCCCGAGCTCGGCCATCCCCGTCGATCCCATCAGCGACAGGTAGGTCGCGGCGGTGATGCCGGCCATGGTCGACCCACAGCCGATCACGTCGTCCGAGGCCCCGCGCGTGGCGTAGGACGTCGACTCGAAGTTGCCCCAGAAGTAGTCGTGCTCGCCGGCCCTGACCGTCGGGACCGCGACGAGGTAGATGTTGGGCAGCTCGCCGAGGAGCGTGTCATCGAAGCGGAGGGACAGGAAGCCCGCCGCGTTGCCGCCGTACATCTGGTGGTGGCCGAGCGGCTGGAGATCCCCGCAGGCCATGTCGGCGCCGACGTCCCCCGGGTCGCGGACGAGCCCCAGGCTGGTGGGGTCGACGCCCATGATCAGCAGGCAGCCGGCCTCCCGCGTGATCTCGCGGATCGCGTCGAGCTCGGGCTCGAGGTAGCCGAGGTAGGAGGGCGTCTCGACGTAGAACGCCGCGGCGCCCTCCACGCGGGCCTCGAGGTCCGCGAGGTCGACGGCGCCCGACCCCGGGTCGTGGGCGACCCACTCGAGCTCGATCCGGCTCGGCATGCGCGCGGCGATCTGGCGCCGCCGCTCCCCCCCGGCCGTGTCGGCCACGAGGACGCGACCCCGGCGGGTGGCCCGGGCGGCCATGAGGAGGCCCGTGCTCGCCGCCCACGCCCAGTCGTAGGCCGGTAGCGGGGTCACGTCGAGCCCCACGAGCTCGGACATCAAGCTCTGGTACTCGAAGAGAGCCTGATAGGAGCCGGAGGTCGACGCTCCTCCAAGGCCCTGGAAGGCCGACGTGAACTCACCGCGGCCGGCGATCTCGTCGCAGACCGCGGGGACCGCGTGGCCCCAGCAGCCCCCGCCCAGGAACGAGAGGTGCTCCGCGGTGCTGGTGTTGCCGGCCAGCGTCTCGGAGAAGTACCGCCGCAGTTCAGTCTCGGACGGCAGGGCCGGAGGGAGCGCCAGCTCGCCGGCGACGCGCAGCCGTTCGGGGATCGAGGTGAACAGCTCGTCGGTCGAGGCGATGCCGAGCTTGTCGAGCATGGCCTCCTGGGTCTCGGGCGCGGAGCTCGGGATGTACGGATGGGCGGTACGGGGCGGGCTCATCGGTCCAGCATGCGCTTCCGACAGGCAGGAGGGAAACAAGTTGTTCGCCGTATTGACGTAGCCC
>CALMNS010000272.1:0-13787 GCA_937871635.1 uncultured Solirubrobacter sp. | reverse complement strand
GATGGACGCGCACACGCGCCGCTTGCGGTACTTCGTGGTCCTGGCCGAGGAGCTGCACTACACGCGTGCCGCCGACCGGTTGCACGTCTCTCAGCAGGGCCTGAGCCATAGCGTCAAGGAGCTCGAGGAGACCCTGGGCGTTCCGTTACTGCTGAGGACGACGCGCACGGTCGTCCTTACCGCTGCGGGGACGGTCTTCCTGCGCGGCGCTCGCGCGGCGCTGGCGTCCTTCGACGCCGCCGTCGATGCGGCGCAGCGGGCCCACAGCGAGGTCGCCGGGGAGCTGCGCGTCGGCTTCACCGTCTCGACGGCACTCGAGCTCACCGGCCCGATCCTGCAGGCGTTCAAGTCCCGCTATCCCAAGGTCAAGCTGCAGCTGGTGCAGTTCGAGTGGAGCGACCCGTCGTGCGGGCTGCGCTCCGGGGCGACCGACGTCGCGTTCATCCGCCCCCCGATCGACTGTCCCGACCTCGGAGTCGAGCCACTGCTGACGGAGCCACGCGCCATCGGGGTGCGGCCGACCCATCGCCTCGCGGAGGTCGAGCAGGTCCGTCTTCGAGACCTCTCAGGCGAGCGCATCATGGCCCCGAGCACCGACGACGAGCTGTGGTCGGCGTTCTGGACGCTGCGCGACACGGAGCTGAGCGCGGAGCAGCTCCCGCACGTCGATCGCGCCGCCGCATCCATGGCCGAAGAGCTCGAGGCAGTGGCGGCGGGGCTGGCGATCACCGTCACCGCGCTCAGCATGTCGCGGTTCATGCCGCGCCCCTCGGTGGTGTTCCGGCCCATCGAGGATGTCCCAGGCACGACCCTGGCCCTCGGCTGGCGCGGCGAGCCGTCCTCTGCCGTACGCGCCTTCTGCACGGTGGCCGCAGAGGTCCGCGACCAGGAGGGTGGCTTGCTCCGGCGCATCGAGACGGCGAGCGGGAACCCAGAGGACTTCTAGCGCTCCCCCGCGATTCGCGCCACCACCGGGCCGGCTGGCGCGCGTGCAGATCGAGGCGCCGGGCCTCGACCTGCACGACCTGGTCGGCTCAGACGTCCTGGAGCCTGGCGTACCGGTCGGGGTGGCTGCGACGCAGGTACTCGGCGCCGGCGAGCCCGGCCAGGAAGGCCGCGATGATGATGCCGCCGATCACCACGGCGTTGCGATTGCCGCCTACGAGCAGCTCGAAGTTGGCGATGACCAGGGCGAGGATGACGAACAGCCCGATGAACGCCAGGACGGGCGCGATCACGGCCTGCCACTGGCCCGGGCCGTCCGGCCGTCGCCGGAAGAAGCTGACGACGGCGACGCTCGTGAGCAGCATGAGCGCGATGAGCCCGAGGGTCGCGGCTCCGGACAACCAGGTGTAGGTCTCTGCGATCGGATCGAGGCCGATGAGCCAGACGAACAGGGTGGCGATGAGGGCGACCACCGAGGTGACCAGCGAGGACTTCGACGGAGCGTTGTGCGCGCGGCTGACCTCCCCCAGCGACCTCGGGAGGAGATCCTTGCGGGCGAGGACGAACTGGTACCGGGTGACGACGTTGTGGAAGGCGAGCACGACGCCGAACACGCTAGTCACGACCAGCACCTGCATCAGGTCCCTGACCTCCGGGGACAGGAAGACGCGCCCGACGTCGATGGTGAAGTTCGCGGGGTCCTCGGTCGCGGAGGCGACCGCGCCGCCGGTGCCGACGCCGACGATGATCGCCCACGACGCGAGGGCGTAGAACAGCCCGATGAAGATGACCGCGATGTAGGTGGCGCGCGGGATGGTGCGATCCGGGTCCCGGGCCTCGTGGCGGAACACCGCGGTGGCCTCGAAGCCGATGAAACCGAAGATGGCGAACATGAGCCCGAGGCTCGGGGTTCCGACGCCCAGCTGGGACAGCGACACCGGTTCGGCCGACAGTCCGTCGGCGCCGCCCTTGGCCGCGATGACGATGACCACCACGACGATCACCAGGACCTCGGCGACCAGCAGGAGCCCGAGGACTTTGGTGCTCAGCTCGATGTCGCGGTAGCCCAGCAGCCCGGCGATGACCACCGACGCGATCGCGAGCGACCACCAGGGGACGCTCACGCCGACGAGCGTGTCGAGTGCACCGGAGGCGGCGACACCCAGGAAGGCGTTGACGCCGATCAGCAGGACCATGTAGGACCCGAGTGCCAGCGCTGCGGCGCCGCTGCCGAGGTGGCGACCGAGGCCTGCCTGGATGTACGAGTAGAAGGCCCCGGCATTCGGGACATACCGGCTCATGGCGGTGAAGCCGACCGCGAACAAGGTCAGGATCACCGCGGCGATCAGGAAGAACAGCGGCGCGCCGACGCCGCCACTCGTCGCCAGGATCACCGGCAGCAGGCCCGCGAGCGCGCCGAGAGGAGCCGCCGCGGCCACCACCATCAACACCACCGACCACACACCGAGGCCGCGGTGCAGCAGTTGCGCGGCGTCGTCCGGTGCTCGCTGGGTCGTCGGCACCGCGAGTGCGGGCCCAGCGGAAAGTGCTACGTCTGACATCTCATCCTCGCTTCGTCGTTGACGCTGAGTGACTGCTATCCCGGCCCGCCCCTCGAACGGCGGGCAATGGGCAGCCTGCTCTGCCGACCTGCGGAAGAGAAACAGAATGTTGTCCGCATTGACACGGTCTCGTTGTCAAGGCGGCGGGCGGGCAGTCGACTCCAAGTGCGGTGGCAAACCGCGGGGCCTTGCGGTTCCCGACACCCCACGCAACCGTTCAGCGCCGCCGAACGCGGCGCTGACGGTCAGTCGTCCTCTCGCTGATGCCTGCTATCGATCTCCGCGCGATCGAGCTGCCGGCGAGGTCGGCTCGGTGTCCACGTCGGAACCGACACGGACGAGCAGCTTGCCCACGCCGTCGCCGCTGAAGAGCCCCATGAGCGCCTCGGGCATGCGCTCGATGCCGTCCACGAAGGTCTCCTTCAGGACGATCTCCCCGTCGCGCACCCACTGCTCCGCGTCGGCCAGGAACGCCGGCTGCCGCTCCAAGTGATCGAGCACGATGAAGCCACGGACGGTGATCCGCCGGACGATGAGCTCGTAGAGATTGCTCGGACCGGCCACCGGTTCGGCATCGTTGTATCCGGCGATCGCGCCGCACAGCGTGATGCGTCCGTGGTCCTTCATGTTCGCGATGGCTGCCTCGAGATGGTCGCCGCCAACGTTGTCGAAGAAGAGGTCGATGCCGTCGGGAGCGGCGGCTGCGAGCTGCTCATCGATCGGACCGTCGCGATAGTTGAACGCAGCGTCGAACCCGAGCTCATCGGTCAGGTAGGCCACCTTCTCGGCGGTCCCCGCACTGCCGATGACTCGCGCCGCCCCCTTCAGGCGCGCGATCTGGCCGACCATGCTTCCCACGGCGCCCGCCGCTCCGGAGACGAACACCGTGTCGCTCGGGCGCAGGCCGCCGACGTCGAGCAAGCCGACGTACGCGGCGAGGCCCGGACCGCCGAGGCCACCCAGGTACGCAGATACCGGCACGTCGCGCGCCTGCACCTTTCGGAAGGCGTCTGCGCGGTCGACCGTCACCTCTCGCCAACCCAGTTCGTGGGCGACGACATCGCCGGGCCTCAGATCGTCGGTACCCGATTCGACCACCACGCCGATCGCGGCGCCGGTCAGGGTCTCTCCGATCTCGAACGGCGGGATGTAGTGGATCCCGGCGTCCATGCGGCCGCGCATGTACGGCTCGACGGAGAGGTACTGGTTGCGGACGACCACCTCGTCAGGTCCCGGCGCACGCGAGGGCACCTGAACGAGCTCGAAGTTCTCCGAGGAGATGCTCCCGTTCGGGCGCGATGCCAAGCGGATCTCCGTGCTGCTCGATAGGCCAGATGTCATTCGATACGTCCGTTCGGGTCGAAACTGCGGTTCAAGGGTTCGTGCCTCGGCGGAGGTCGTGGACGGCGAGAGGCAACGCCGCGCCGCCACGAGCTCGTCGTGTCGGCGTAGCGACCGCACACGGGGCACGGTGTGCGCCACAGCTGCGACGCTGTGTGCGAGCCCGGTGGCAGGCTGCGCCGCCGCTGCGGCACTTCGCTTCGCCGAAGGTGGTCGATGCAGTCTGACCTGCTGACCCGCCGGAGGGAAACACGAGCTCCTCCGCATTGACGCGGCAACCTTGTGAATGCGTACGGGGCCACGGCCCGATCCCGAGCCCGTCGACCTCGTCGCTCACATGGCGAGGCCGCCGTCCACGGGCAGGACCACGCCGGTGACGTAGCCGGCCTCCTCGGAGGCGAGAAACAGCACGGCAGGCGTGATCTCCTCCGGTGCCGCGAAGCGTCCGAGCGGGATGGTGGCTTCTGTGGCAGCGCGCTGGTCGTCGGGAATCGAGGCGATCATGCGCGTCTCGGCGTTGGGCGAGATGGCGTTGACGGTCACGCCGAAGCGAGCCAGCTCCTTGGCGGCCGTCTTGGTGAAGCCGATGATCCCCGCCTTCGCCGCCGCGTAGTTCGCCTGTCCGACGTTGCCGTGCAGGCCGGTGTAGGAGCTCGTGTTGATCACCCGGCCGTAGCGCTGCGCTCGGAAGTGCGGCACACAGGCGCGCGTGAGTCGGAAGGTCCCACCGAGATGCACGGCCAGCACATCGTCCCAGGCCGCGTCGTCGGTCTTCCAGAGCATGCCGTCGCGCAAGATGCCCGCGTTGTTGACCACCACGTCGACCCGGCCGGTGCGGTCGATGGTCTCGGCCACCACCCGCTCGATCTCCGCCGAGCTGGCGACGTCGGCGGCCATAGGGGTGGCGAGCAGCTCCGCGGCGGCGCCCGTCACGACCTCCTGGTCGCGGTCGACGAGGACGACGTCGGCTTCGGCAGCGGCAAAGGCCGAGGCGATGGCCAGCCCGATCCCCCGCCCGGCGCCGGTGACGATCACCGTCCGCCCGCTGAAGTTGTAGCTCAGATTTCCCATGGCTAGAGGATCTCGAAGCGGCCGGCAGCGCCCGTGCCGTCGCCAACGCCCATGGTCACCACGACGTGGCCGGCGCCACGCCGGAGCCCTTCGATCGGCGCGTGGCCGACCGGACGGGTGCCGCTCATCCAGCGAGCGGTCGACACGAAGACGGCGTCAAGCATCGGGAACTCCTCGTCGTGGCATGCTGGGGGCGGGCGCCCGCAAACGGGCCCCCGCGCGTTGCCCCGACGATATCCGAACATGAAGTTGGGCTCAATCACGGGAGACGATTGCAGCGCGAGACGAGCCGCCTGTCGAATGCGCGGGTTGGTCTCCTCACCGACTAGGATGCCCGGATCCCACGCGTACGTGAATTCATCTTCAAGGGTCTGCCGTCAGCGGCCCAAGCGCCTTGAGCTCGTCGAGCGAGTCGCCTAACCGCACGGAGGTCACCACCGTGCACGTGACCCGGGACGGGCTCGTCTTCGACATCGACGTCTGCGGCCCTGAAGACGGCCGACCCGCGCTGCTGCTGCACGGCTTCCCCCAGACCGCACGGTCGTGGGACCGGGTGGTGCCGCGCCTCGTCGAGGTGGGTGTCCGGTGCTTCGCCATGAACCAGCGGGGCTACTCGCCGGGCGCTCGACCCGCGAACCTCGACGCCTACGCCATGAGCCACCTGGCCGCCGACGCGCTGGCCACCGTCGAGCACATCAGTCCCGACTCCCCGATCGACCTCGTTGGCCACGACTGGGGCGCCTCGGTGGCGTGGTATGTCGCGGCTCGGCATCCCGGTCGCGTCCGCTCGCTGACGGCCATCTCGGTTCCCCATCTCGCGGCGTACGGCTACGGCCTGCGCCACGACGGCGAGCAGCGGCGGATGACGTCCTACATGACCGATTGGCGAACGGAACCCGAGCTCGTCGAGCGCCTCCTGGACGATCGCGCGGCCGGGCTCCGTCGTTTTGTCACGGACCGCCTCCCTTCCGATGCGTTCGAGCGGTACCTGGAGGTCCTCGGCGACCCCGAAGGACTTCGAGGCGCGCTCGCCTGGTACCAGGCCAATGGTCGCGAGCTGCACGACCTCGAGCCCGTCCGAACACCGACCACGTTCATGTGGGGTGCTGACGACGCCTACATCTCGGCGGGCTCAGCGCGACGCTGCGCCGACTATGTGGGTGTGGACTATCGCTACGTCGAGCTCGACGACGTCAGCCACTGGGTGCCAGAGGAAGTCCCCGAGATCGTCGCCCGCGAGATCATCCGCCGGATGCTCAGCGCCTGAACGCCCCCGGCGCGTCGCGCCTCAGGACGTGAGGCACCGCACGCGGCTCGCGCTCAAGCGGCCGAGCCGCCTCGACCGTCAGCGCACGTAGTCGACCGGCAGGTCGCCGGGCGCGGTGCCCCATCGCTTGTCGGGGACGCTCGAGACGTCGACCCGGATGTCCCCGCCGTCGTTGAGGACCGCCGCCGGCAACCAGGACTTGGTCCACGCGCGGCCGCCGACCCGGACCCCACGGATGTAGACGTTCTGGGGGCTCGCGTTCGGCGCGGTGACCGTGATGGTGGCTCCCCCGCGGCGCTTGATCTGAGCCATCGGGAAGCTGGGGCTGGAAAGCAGCATCTCGGCACGGCTGGGAGTCTGGGGATACATGCCCAGCGCGCTGAAGACGTACCACGCCGACATCGTGCCGAGGTCGTCGTTGCCCGGCAGGCCCTTGGGTCCGGTGCCGTAGGCCAGGGCGGCCATGGCGCGGACGGTCTCCTGGGTCTTCCACGGCTGACCGAGCGCGTTGTAGAGCCACGGCGTGTGGATGCCGGGCTCGTTCGTCGGGTCGTAGCGCAGCGGGTCGCCGCCCCTGGTCTGCCAGCTCCCGTCGGGACGGCGGAAGAAGGCGTCAAGGCGCGATGCGGCGACGTTCCGGCCGCCCATCAGCGCGGCCAGCCCGCTCACGTCGTGCGGCACCATCCAGGTGTAGGTGGCGCTCGAGCCCTGGGCGAACCCCGTCCCCGTCGACGGGTCGAAGGGCTCCACCCACGAACCGTCGCTGTTGCGGGCCTGCTGGTAGCCGGCCTCTGGCGTCGCCTCGGGGTTGAAGGTGTTCATCCACCAGCTCGCGCGGGGCATCATCCTGCGCGCGGCATCCGAGCGACCCAGGCGACGCGCCCAGTCGGCCAGGGCGAAGTCGGCGGCCGAGTCCTCCAGGGTCTCCGCCGCACCGCCCCAGCAGTGGCAGGTGTCGTTCGGCGCGTAGTGCAGGCGGAGGTACTCCGCCAGGTTGGGCCGCTGACCCTTGCACTGGCCCGGGCAGCCGTAGTCCGACAGGCCGTCGGGGTGCGGCACCGTCGCCTGCTTCAGCAGCGAGTCGAACGCCCCCTCCACGTCGAAGTTGCGCACGCCCAGCGCGTGCAGGCCGGCCAGCGTCGGGGCCGACGGGTCACCGGTCATCACCCGGGTCGGGAAGTTGACGTGGATCCACCGGTCCCACCCGCCGCCGTTCTGCCGGGCGAGGTTGAATAGCGATTGGGCGAAGTCACCGGCGAGCTCGGGCTCGAGCAGACCCAGCAGCTGGGTGTGCGCGCGGTACTGGTCCCAGCCGGAGAAGTTGCCGTACTGCGCCTGCTGGCCGCCTTCGAGGCGGTGGACGGCGCGGTCGCTGCCCAGGTAGGTGCCCGCAACGTCGCTGGTCACGTTGGGCTGCAGGAAGGAGTGGTAGAGCGCGGTGTAGAGCTTGGTTCGCTCCTCCGTCGTACCTCCGCCGACCCGGACCCGGCGCAGCTGACGCTCCCAGGCGCGCAAGCCGTCGCTCGTCACCTTGGCCACGTCGTCGGCGGGCTTGACCTCCTGGTCGAGGTTGTCCTCGGCCGCCGCCATGCTGGTGTACGAGATGCCGACCTTCATCTGGACGTCGTCGTCCTTGCTGGGATCGAAGCTGACGTAGCCACCGGAGCCCCGTCCGGCCCGCAGGGCGCCGGTCTCGTACCCTTCGCCGCCGCCGGCGGTGGTCGTCCCCGGCCGGAGCGACCCGTCGGTCCAGGTGCCGGTCGCCGCGAAGTCGCGGTCGAAGCGCGCGGTGAAGAACAGCCGGTAGTAGCTGAACTTGTTGCTGCCGCCGCCGTTGCCGCGCCGGCCGCAGAAGCCGCCGGTGAGGACCGAGCCCGAGACGGTCCGGCGTTCCGGGTCGATCGACACGCTGGCGTCCTCGCTGCCGTTGAGCGAGTTCGAGACCCGGAACAGCAGCTGTGCGGGCTTGTCGCGCGGGAACGAGAAGTCGCCCACTCCGGCCCGCGGGGTGACGGCCAGGTCGGCCTCCGCTCCCGACTTGAGCCCCAGCCGGTAGTGGCCCGGCTCGGCCAGCTCGTCCTGGTGGCTGAAGTCGCTGGCGTAGACCTCGTCCTTGGTGTCGGCCGAGGGCGAGACGGTCATGTCGCCGACGTGCGGGAGGATCGGGATGTCACCGGCGGCGCCGGGGTGGCATCCGGCCCCGTTCACGTGGGTGAGCGCGAAGCCCCGCACGCGCGTGACGTCATAGGAGTAGCCGTTGGAGGCAGCCGCGTTGGTCTGGTCGCCGGCGGTCGAGGTCGGGCTCCAGGAGAGCATCCCGAACGGGCGAACGGCACCCGGGTAGGTGTTGCCGCCGTTCGAGGTACCAACAAGCGGATCGACGTACCGCACGAGATCGTGGGCCCGATCCGCGGCCGCCTTGGCGCCGGGTGACCGCTCGAGCGTGCTCGCGGTCGCCGGAGCGGCGAAGGCTCCCCCCAGCAGCGCCACGCCGACCGCGAGCGCGACCGGTCGAGACGCAGACAGCAACCTGCTCGCGGTGAAGTGGCGCATGGCGCCAGACTGACCAACGCTCGTGGGGCAGATGAGAAGATTTGGGTCTCCGGGCGGGAGCGCGTGGTTGGCAGGACTGGTTCAGGCCGGCGATTCCTCTGCCGAGCGCCGCTGACGGCCGATGCCCCGCATCAGCGCCTCGAGGTCGCGCTCGCCGTCGGGCGTCTGCGCGCCGCGCTCCAGGCCCCCGCCGATCAGCTCGTGCGCGGGCCGGCAGGCCGATCAGCGCCTCCCAGGCCCCGGTCTCGCGCACGAGCCCGTCGGCATGGTCAGTGGCGGGCAGTGCGCGCTTGGCCTGCGCGATGACGCCGTCGGGAAGCGCGGCGACGTTGCGCGCGACGCGTTGGACGTGCTCGTCGAGGTCGTCGGCGGGCAGCGCCCGGTTGATCCAGCCGTATGACGCGGCGAGCTCGGCGTCGAACAGCTCGCTGGTGACAACGATCTCCAAGGCGCGGTTGCGGCCGACGCGCTCGAGCAGGTACTGCGTGCCGCCGCCGCCGGGGACGATTCCCATGAGCGCCTCGATCTGGCCGATGCCGGCGGTCTCGATGGCGGCGAAGGCCATGTCGGCCGCGGTGACGACCTCGGCCCCGCCGCCGCGCGCCTTGCCGACGAGCTTGACGATCGTCACCTGGGGTTGGTGGCGGATCTGCTCGCCGAGGGCGCGTCACCCAGCGGGTGCTCACCCAGACCCTGCGCCGACTGGAGCGCAACGGGATGATCGAGCGCACGGTGCTGCCGACGAGACCCGTCGGGGTCGAGTACTCGCTCACGCCGCTCGGCGAGTCGCTGCGCCAACCGTTCCTGGCCCTGTACGTCTGGACCGTGGAGCACAGCGACGAGATCCAGAGCGCTCAGCGCGCGTACGATCGGCGAGCCGACGAGCGGGTGCGCTCGGGCGTCGACTGACGCAGCTGCTGCGTCGGTCCGTCGGCCGAGTGCAACGCCCGGCGTAGGCGCACGGGGACCCGAACGGGATGTTCGGAACGCCGAGCACGGGGGGACGACGGCTGGAGCGTCCTCCCCGAGCGAAACCGGAGCCCATCGTGAAGCGCGTTCTTCCCATCGTCCTGGCCCTCGGCGGCACCTTCGCCGCCGCCGCGCCCGCCGCCGCCGCCACGGTCCCCGAGGCGGTGCGCGTGCCGGACGGCCAGCGCAAGGTCCTCACGGTCAAGGGCGTCGGTACCCAGGTCCACGACTGCGTGGACGGGGGCTGGCGGTTCCGCGAGCCGGCCGCGGTGCTCACGCGCGGTCGCCGGATACTGGGCATCCACTTCGCCGGCCCGAACTGGCAGTCGCTGTCCGACGGCAGCCGGGTGACGGGCCGCTTGCGGGCGAGCGCACCGGCGCCGCGACCGGAGCGTGACATCCCGCTCCTCCTGCTCGAGGCGAGCGCCACCGTCGGGCAGGGCGTGTTCGGCGCGGTCGACTTCATCCAGCGGCTCGACACGCGCGGCGGCGTCGCCCCCACCGGCGCGTGTGACGCGGCGACGCAGCCGTCGACCGCCGTCCCGTACCGCTCCACGTACGTGTTCTGGACCGACGGCGACTAGAGCTCGTCGGGCGCGCTCACCACGCGAGCGGGTCGGGGTCGAAGTGACCCACCCCGATCCTGCGCGGCTTGCCGGCTCCGACTAGCCCGGCCATCGCCGTGCGCCGGTTCTCGTCCTGCCGGTGCCCGCGCCCGCTTGCGGAATCGACTGAGCACCCAGTCGACGGCCGGCCCGATCCCGGCGACGATCAGCAGGGTTCCCGGTCCGACGTCCGCCCCGAGCAGCCAGCCCGTCAGGGCTCCGCCGCCCTGGAGGATGCTGTAGCCCCACGAGAACGGCACGGGCGGATCGAACGCGAGGGCGGCGGCCTCGGGCGGGCCGGCACCGGTTGCGCTCGCGAGGTAGCCGGCGACCCCGACGACGATCAGGGCGAACGCCGCCGCCAAGAGGCCGACGCGCGCGAGCGGCGTTGACGCCTCGCCGACGAGCGGGAGCGTCACGGACACGGTCAGGCCGACGACGAGCGGCTGCGCGAGCGTGCCGATTCCCGGCCGGACTCCGCGCGTCCACGCGAGCGCCACCAGGACGCCGCCCAGCAGCGCGTTCGCGGCCACGAACGGAAGGCCGGTGGTCAGAGCGAGGCCGAAGACCACGGTCGAGTAGCCGTCCGCGCCGAGTCCGGCCCGCAGCACCAGCGCGACGCCGATTCCCAGGAAGACGCAGCTCACGACGAGCTGCCCGAGCCTGAGGCTCAAGGCGCCGTCGATCGGTGTGAGGCGGTTCGTCTCGCGTAGTGCCGGGCCGCGCGCACGCGGTTGCTGCAACGGGTCGAGCAACAGGTCCGTCTTGGGTGGTCCTTGCGGAAGAACAGGACGCAGCCCGGAGCGCTGCAAGCCCGCAGCGCCTCGGCGCTGGGGCTCCCGAGAAGGTGCACGGCGTCGGATGCGATCGAGGCCAGCGCGGCGCTGATGAGGTCTGTGGAAGTACGGGCGGCGAGGGCAGGGGCGGGGTGCACCGTCAACTCATGCCACTCCGGCGCTTCAGCCACGACCCGGTTGAGCGCTTGCGCCGCCTCCGGATCGAGCGCAGTCCGGGCGGTGGCCGCCGACAGGAGCGTCCGGATCGCCTCGCGCAGGTCGCGAGCCGCAGCGAGGCGCGCCGGCCCGATGGCGTCGAGGTCGGGTTCGGTGACCCCGTGCGGGAGTCGGTTGCCCACGCGCCGCAGCCAGCCGGCCAGGTCGTCGGGTGCGAGCAGGCCGTCGTGTTCGTGCCCGCGCGCGACAAAACGGGTGTTGGCGAACTCAAGCGCCAGCGGTTCGCCGAGCAGCGGAGGTACGAGCGACGACATTGGTTATCACTGTAGAAGAAGATTGCAAGCGTGAGAAGATCCGCTAGGGTCCTCACGTATGCAAGCCACCAGTAGCGTGAGAGAAACCCGGATCCTTCCGATCGGCGGTTCGACCGCCATCATCGAGATCGGCGGGTTGCGCCTCATCACGGATCCCACGCTGGATCCGCCGTCGCCGTCTGACCCGGGGGACGGGATGCCGCGCCGCACGGTCGCGCCGGCGCTCGCGCCGGCCGACCTCGGCCCTCTCGACGGGGCGCTCGTCTCACACGACCAGCACCCGGACAACCTCGACGCGGGCGGCCGGGCGCTTCTCGCCGAGCTCCCTCTCGTCTTGACCACCCAGGAGGGCGCCGCCCGACTCGGTGGGTCCGCCCGCGGGCTTGCCCCGTTCGAGCACGTCGAGCTCGACGGAGCCGACGGGCAGCGCGTCCGCGTGACCGCCCTCCCGGCTCAGCATGGTCCCGAGGGAGCGGAGGCCGTCTCGGGCCCGGTCGTCGGCTTCTTGCTGTCCGGCACCGGACTGCCGTCGGTGTACGTGAGCGGCGACAACGCCTCAGTGGAGGTGGTGCGCGAGATCGCCGCGCGCGTCGGCCCTGTCGACGTCGCGGTCCTGTTCACGGGCGGGGCCAGCGTGCCGCAACTCTTCGACGGCGCACCGCTCACGCTCACGAGCTCGGACGCGGTCGAGGCCGCCCGCCTGCTCGGAGCTCGGACGGTGGTGCCCATCCACTGCGACGGCTGGACCCACTACGCCCAAGGCAGCGCATCCCTCGTCGACGAGTTCGCCGCCGCGGGGCTGGACAACGTCCTGACCGTCGTGCCGGCCGGAGAGGCGGTGGAGCTATGAAGGTGATGGTCTTCGGCGCCGGCGGCGCCATCGGGCGGCGCATCGTCAACGAAGCGGTCGACCGCGGCCATGAGGTCATCGCGGTGCATCGGACGCAGCCGGACACAAGCCGAGCCGGCGTGACCGTCGTCGCGGGCGACGTCCGCGATCCCGCCGCCCTGCTCGAGCGGGAGCAGCCGGACGCCGTCGTCTCGGCCGTCGGCGCGGCGGCCGGGACCGCCCCATCCCCGGACTACGCGGTCTACCTCGACGCGGCCCAGGCCCTCGTCGAGTCGCTCCGCTCGCTGGGCGACCAGGCACCGCGGCTCGTCGCCGTCGGCGGCGCTGGCAGCCTCAACGCCGGACCTGGACTGAAGCTGATCGACACGCCGCAGTTCCCCGCCCAGTTCCGCGACGAAGCGCTAGCCCAAGCCCGCGCGCTTGACTTCTACCGCGGCGTCTCCGACGTCCGCTGGACCTATGTGAGCCCCGCCGCGCTCATCGAGCCCGGGACTCGCACGGGCCGGTACCGCACCGGGACCGACGATCTCCTCGTCGACGAGCACGGCCACAGCCACATCAGCATGGAGGACTACTCCGCTGCGCTCATCGACGAGCTCGAGCAGCCCCAAGCCATCGGACGCCGCATGACCGTCGCCTCCTGACCACGCTGCCCGAAGGCGGCCCGCCCACCGCCGACCTCTTCAGAGTTCAGGCACGCGGCGCTGCTCTCGCTCGAGCGGCAGCCTCTCCCCCACCTCGCCGGCCGTCTCGTCCCGCTCTGGCGCGCGCGAGCCTGCTCGGCGTCGAGGACCTTCTCGAAGGGATCGTGGCCCCGCCCAGCCCGTGAGCGGTCGCCTTCGGTTCGCTAAGCGGATCACGTGCCGCTCGCGCCGTCGAGGTGCCCGTTCGGTTAGCCGACCCCGGTGACGCCGGGGCGGGTCCACTGCTGCACCGGTCGACCGCCGTTTCTCGGCCCCATCGGCGCGCCGCGCTCGTCGGTGCGCAAGAACGAGTGGGTCGGGAACTGCGGCCACCCCTCGGGCGAGTCCTCCCACGCCTCCTTCCGCCCGTAGACGGTCATGTCGAGCAGCCCGAACAACGGGCTCATCACCTCGTTCCCCCGGGCCGTCGTCCAGTACGTCAGGTAGATCTTGTCCTCCCGCCGCAGGTAGCAGGCGATCCGGCCGGCGTGGCTCACGGTCGGGTCGTCGACGTGGGCGTTGGAGTACCACGGCGCCGTGTAGTCCATGAAGTCGCGGAAGGCGGCGATCTCCTCGTACGGTCCGTCGCCGAGGACGGCGAAGGTGATCCCGTAGGCGTTGAGGCCGGCCGCGTCGGCGACGTCCTGCATGGGCCAGGAGTTCCTGGTGCAGCT
>CALMNS010000271.1 GCA_937871635.1 uncultured Solirubrobacter sp. | reverse complement strand
CCTACACCGGGGCCGAGCACCGCGCGCCGGCCTTCGCGATGGCGGCCGCCGCCCGGCGCGCGGGGGAGACGGTCCGCCTCGAGCTCGCGGGCCGCTCCCTCAAGGGCCAGCTCAAGGCCGCCGACCGGGCGGGCGCCCGGTACGTTGCCATCCTCGGCGACGGCGGCGTCGCCCTCAAGGACCTGGAAAGCGGGGAGCAGCGAACGGTGGAAGCGGGGACGGTGCTGCATCACATCCGGATGGGCTTCGAGGCGCTGTGAGGCCCCCGCGCGCGAACGCCTACCGCGACGCCTGGGCCGGCGAGCTCGGCCCCGGGCGGGTCGGGGAGACCGTCACCGTTGCGGGCTGGGTGCACCGCCGCCGCGACCACGGCGGCCTCATCTTCATCGACCTGCGCGACCGGTCGGGCATCGTCCAGCTCGTCTTCAACCCCGACGGGGCCCCCGAGGCGCACGCCGAGGCCGAGCGGCTGCGCTCGGAGTTCGTGGTCAGCGCCACCGGCACGGTGCTCGAGCGCGAGGCGGGCAACGTCAACCCCAACCTGGCCACGGGCGAGATCGAGATCGGGGTCGCCGAGCTCCGCCGCCTGGCCACGAGCGACACGCCGCCGTTCCCGGTCGACGACGACTCGCCGGTCGACGAGCTCCTGCGCCTCTCGCACCGCGTCCTCGACCTGCGCCGCCCGGCGATGCAGCACGCCCTCGCCGTGCGCCACACGATCCTGCGGGCGATGCGCGAGCACCTCAACGCGCGCGACTTCCTCGACCTCGAGACGCCGATCCTCACCCGCTCGACGCCGGAGGGCGCGCGCGACTTCCTGGTGCCGGCGCGGATGAACCCGGGCGCCTGGTACGCGCTCCCGCAGTCCCCGCAGCTCTTCAAGCAGCTCCTGATGATGGGCGGCTTCGAGCGCTACTACCAGATCGCCCGCTGCTTCCGCGACGAGGACCTGCGCGGCTTCCGCCAGCCCGAGTTCACCCAGCTCGACCTCGAGATGTCCTTCGTGGAGGAGGACGACGTCATCGAGATCACCGAGACGACGATGGCTCACGTCTTCGAGGCGGCGGGCTTCTCCGTCGCCCCGCCGCCGTGGCCGCGGCTGCCCTTCGCCGAGGCGATGCTGCGCTACGGGTCCGACAAGCCCGACCTGCGCTTCGGCCTCGAGATCGCCGAGCTCGGCGAGGCGTTCGCGGGCACGGGGTTCCAGGTGTTCTCCCGGGTGCTCGACGGTGGCGGGGTCGTCCGCGGGCTCAACGCGGGAGCGCGCGAGCTGCCCCGGCGCGAGCTCGACGAGCTCACCGAGGTCGTGCGGCGGTTCGGTGCGGGCGGCCTGGTCTGGGCGTTCGTGCAGGAGGACGGAAGCTGGCGCTCGCCGGCGGCCAAGGCCCTGTCCGACGCCGAGCGTGCCGGCGTCGCCGAACGGCTCGGCGCCCGGCCGGGGGATCTCCTCCTGCTGGTTGCCGACACGGCGGCGGTCGCCGCCCAGGCGCTCGGGGAGGTCCGGCTCGAGCTCTCGCGCCGCTTCGGCCTCGTCGCCGAGGGCGCCCACCAGATCACCTGGGTGGTCGACTTCCCGATGTTCGAGCCGACGGACGGCGGCTCGGGGTGGACCGCCCTGCACCACCCGTTCACCGCGCCGCTCGGCGACTTCTCCGACCCGGGCGCGCTGCAGTCGCGCGGCTACGACCTCGTGCTCGACGGGACGGAGATCGGCGGGGGCTCGATCCGCATCGCCACGCCCGAGGTCCAGCAGCAGGTCTTCGACGTCCTCGGCATCGGGCCCGAGGAGGCCCGGGCGCGCTTCGGCTTCCTGCTCGACGCGCTGCGCTACGGCGCGCCGCCCCACGGCGGCATCGCGCTCGGGCTCGACCGGATCGTCGCCATCCTGGCCGGCCGCGACTCGATCCGCGACGTCATCGCCTTCCCGAAGACGGCGAGCGGCGCGGACCCGCTCACCGGCGCGCCGGCCCCCGTCGACGCGGAGCAGCTCGCGGAGCTCGGGGTCAAGTCGCTGGCCCCGCCCCGGAGCGGCTGACTCGGGCGAGGCGCGAGGGAGGGCCGCCGCGCCGGCGCGAGCGCCGACGCGCCAGGTCGCTTGCGCCTGACGCGGCGTGAGGACCTACGGTC
>CALMNS010000270.1 GCA_937871635.1 uncultured Solirubrobacter sp. | reverse complement strand
CGAGCATGGTCAAGACCTTCCTGCTGGCCCTCGCGCTCGAGGACGCCGAGGCGGGCAGGCTCGACCTCGACCGGCCGGTGGCGGTCGCCGACGACCTGCGCTGCGGCGGCGACGGGGTGCTCGCCGGCCTCGCCGTCCCCGGCGGCCTGCCGCTCGCCGACCTCCTGCGACTGATGACCGTGCTGAGCGACAACACGGCGACGAACGTCGTGCTCGAGGCCTGCGGCGGCCTCGAGGCGGTCAACGCCCGGCTCGCCGCCCGGGGCCTGCGGACCCGGATGCGGGCGTGGGTCGGCGCGGTCCGCCCGGGCTGGTCGGGGGCGGGGGAGGCGGGAGCCGATCCCGGCCTGCCGACGCCCGCCGGCCTGGGAGTGACGACCGCGCAGGAGCACGCCGAGCTCGTCGAGGCGCTGCTCGCCGTCCCCCGGGCGGTCGATCTCCTGGTCGGCCAGCAGGACCGCCGCTCGCTGGCGCGCTGGGTGGGCGAGGACGTCGCGTTCGCCCACAAGACGGGGACGGCGGGCGCGGTGCGCCATGACGCCGGCGTCCTGCTGCTCCCCGGCGGGCGGCGGCTCTCGGTCGCCGTCTTCACCGACGGGGGGCCGCGGGAGGAGTGGCCCGACCACCCGGCCTGCGTGGGGATGGGGCTCGGGATGGCGTGGACCGCCGAGCTCCTCGGCGCCGACCTGGGCTCGCCCCCCGGCGCCCCGCCTCTGCCCGCCGTGCTCGCCGAGGTGCGATAGTTCCCGGTCCAATGGCCACCGCCGAGCCCTCCACCGCCAAGATCCGCGTCGTCGTGGCCAAGCCCGGCCTCGACGGGCACGACCGTGGCGCCAAGATCATCGCCCGGGCGCTGCGCGACGCCGGGATGGAGGTCATCTACACCGGCCTGCACCAGACGCCGGAGCAGATCGTCGAGACGGTGCTGCAGGAGGACGCCGACGCGGTCGGCCTCTCCATCCTCTCCGGCGCCCACATGACGCTCGTCCCGCGCATCGTCGAGCTGCTGCGCGCGCAGGACGCGGGCGACGTCGTGGTCACCGTCGGCGGGACGATCCCGGCGCAGGACATCCCCGAGCTCAAGGCGCTGGGGGTGGCGGAGGTCTTCACGCCCGGTGCCTCGACGCAGGAGATCATCGACTTCATCCGCGGCTCCGTATCCCCTTGACCGACCGGTCAATCGGTACGATGCCCGAACGCCTGTTCCGCTAGAGGAGGCCCGACCCCACCGTGAAGATCTGCGTCCTGGTCAAAGAGGTCCCGGATGCCGCCGTCGAGAAGCGGATCGACCCCTCGACGGGGCGCATGGACCGAAGTGGCGAGAAGAACCTCAACCCGTTCGACACGCACGCCATCGAGGCGGCGATGCAGCTCAAGGAGGGAGGAGAGCTCGAGGTCGACGAGGTGGTCGCGGTGACCATGGGCCCCGACTCCGCCCTGCGGGCGCTGCACAAGGCCGTCTCGCTCGGCGCCGACCGCTCGGTGCACCTCTCCGACGAGGCGCTGGCCGGCTCGGACGTCAACGGCACGGGCTACGCGCTGGCCCAGGCGCTGGCCACCGAGGCGCCCGACCTCGTCCTGCTCGGCCAGCAGTCCGACGACGGCGAGTGCTACACGATCGGCGCCGTGGTGGCCGACCACCTGCGGGCCCCCTCGCTCACCCAGGTCATCAAGATCGACGTGGAGGACGGGAGGCTGCGCTGCGAGCGCCAGGCCGAGTACGGCTACGACACCGTGCTCGTCGAGCTCCCCGCCGTGATCTCGGTCGGCGACGCGATCAACGAGCCGCGCTACCCCTCGCTCAAGGCGATCATGGGCGCCAAGAAGAAGCCGCTGGCGAAGGTGGCGGCCGGCGACGTCGGCATCGCGCCCGACCGCGTCGGCTACGACAACGCCCGCGCCCACTGCGGCGCGTTCCACGATCCGCCCGCGAAGTCGGCGGGCCAGATCATCGAGGACGAGGACACGAACGAGACCGTCGAGAAGATCGTCGCGTGGCTCGACGAGAGGAAGCTGATCTAGGTGACGAACATCCTCGTCTACGCCCTGCACTACGAGGGCGCCTTCAACAAGAACTCGCTCGGGGCGGTCTCTGAGGCCGCGAGGCTGGCGGCCGAGATCGGCGGCGAGGCCCACGCCCTCGTGCTCGGCTCCAAGGCCGAGCTGACCGACGAGCTGTGCGGCACGCTCGGGACCTACGGCGCCACGACGGTCCACCGCGCCGAGGGCCCCGAGGGGCTCTCCCAGCCCGTGGTCGACGCCATGGCCAAGGTCATCTCCGACGGCGGGCACGGCTACGCGCTGTTCGGCGGCGGCCTGCTCGGCTTCGAGATCGGCGCGGGCCTGGTCGCCCGCCTCGACGCGGGGGTGACCATGGAGGTCACCGCGGTCAACGCGCGCGACGGCAAGCTCGTCGCCGAGCGGCCGATCCTGCAGGACTCCTCGATCTCCGACGTCGAATACCGCTCGAGCGTCGGCGTGATCATCGGCCGCCTCAACGCGTTCGAGATCGTGGAGCGCGGCTCGGGGGCGGCCGCGGTGGTCGACGTCGACTACGAGCTGTCGGAGTGGTCGACCAAGGCGACGATGGTCCAGCGCGGCGAGCAGCGCGGCGCCGACGTGAACATCGAGGACGCCGACATCCTGATCGCCGGCGGCCGCGGCCTCGGCAAGGCGGAGGGCTTCGAGGCGCTCGAGGCGCTCGCGGGCTCGCTGGGCGGCGCGGTGGCGGCCACCCGCGCGGTGGTCGACGCCGGCTGGTACTCCTACTCCGCCCAGATCGGCCAGACGGGCAAGACCGTCGCGCCCAAGCTGTACCTGGCCGCGGGGATCTCCGGCGCGATCCAGCACAAGGTCGGCATGCAGTCGAGCGAGAACATCGTGGCGATCAACAAGGACTCCAACGCCCCGATCTTCGAGTTCTCCGACCTCGGGATCGTCGGCGACCTCAACAAGATCGTCCCCAAGCTGACCGAGGCCGTGAAGGCCAAGAAGGGGAGTTGACCATGGCCGGCGCGCACGATGGCGCAGCCAAGCGCGCCGTCGCGCCGATCCTCTACCCGCCGCCGGTCGACTCCCGGCGGGAGTTCATCAAGCGCGAGCTCGACGATCCCGACGAGCAGATCGAGGTCGGGGTGGCGATCATCGGCGGCGGCACCGCCGGGCTGGCCACCGCGAACCGCCTCCTCCAGCTCCTGGGCGACGACCCGGAGCTGATGGAGTCGCTCGGCGAGGTCCCCGTCGCCGTCATCGAGAAGGCCAAGACGTGCGGCGGCCACAACCTCTCCGGCGCGGTCATGCGGCCCGAGCCGCTCGAGCAGCTCTTCCCGGACCTCACCCGCGAGCAGTGGCGCGAGCTCGGCTTCGCCTACGGCGAGGTCACCAAGGAGGCCGTGTACCTCATGCCGAGCGCCAAGCGCTCGGTGAGGATCCCGACCCCGCCCCCGTTCAAGAACCACGGCAACGAGGTCATCTCGGTCTCCGCGCTGGCCCGCTACCAGCAGGAGCAGGCCGAGGAGGGCGGCGCCTACGTGCTCACGGAGACGGCGGCGTCGCAGCTGCTCGTCGAGGACGGCGTGGTCCGCGGCGTGCGCACCGGGGACAAGGGCCGCGGCAAGGACGGCGCCCCGCTGGGCAACTTCGAGCCCGGGACGGACGTCGTCGCGAGGCACACCGTGCTCGCCGAGGGCTGCTGGGGTCACCTGACCGGCGCGGCGATCAAGGAGTTCGGGCTCTCCGAGGGCCGCGAGCCGCAGGTCTGGGAGCTCGGGGTCAAGGAGGTCTGGAAGGTGGCCAAGCCGCTCGACCGCGTGATCCACACGGTCGGGCCCTGGCCGCTCAAGGTCTCCGCCAAGTACCACCAGATCGGCGGCACCTGGATCTACCCGATGAAGGACGAGAAGACCGGCGACGACCTCGTCTCGATCGGGTTCGTGCTCGACCTCGAGTACGCCGACGCGACCACCTCGGCGCACGACCTGCTCCAGCTCTTCAAGACCCATCCGCTCGTGCGCGGGATCCTCGAGGGCGGCGAGCGCGTCGCCTGGGGGGCCAAGGCGCTGCCGGGCGGCGGCTACTGGTCGATGCCCAAGCTCTCGATGCCGGGCGCGCTGCTGGTCGGCGACTCGGGCGGGATGGTCGACACCGTGTCGCTCAAGGGCGTGCACCACTGCATCGCGTCGGGGATCCTCGCCGCCGAGCAGATCTACGCGTCGCTCAAGGCGGGCACGGCGGACCTCACGCCGTACGAGGAGGCGGTCGAGGCCTCGCCGGTCGGCCAGCAGCTCTACACCGTGCGCAACACCCGCCAGCCCTTCTCCAAGGGCTTCCTCCAGGGCGGCCCGATCGTCAACCTCGCCATCGCGACGAAGGGCAAGCTGCCGCCGGGCCGGCTGGGGTGGCACCGCAACGACGCCCAGGCCATGTTCGTCGGCGACACGAAGGACGCCTATCCCAAGCCGGACGGCAAGTACACGTTCGACAAGCTGTCCTCCGTCTACATCTCGGGCAACGCGACCCGCGACGACGCCCCGAACCACATCCGGGTGCAGGAGCGGGTGCCGCGGGTGATCGCCGAGACGTGGGCGTGGATGTGCCCGGCCGGCGTCTATGAGGTCCCCGAGGACCAGGTGGGCGACCACGTCGACGTGCAGGTCAACTACACGAACTGCGTGCAGTGCGGGGCGATCACGGCGAAGGGCGGCCGGCTGACCACCCCCGAGGGCGGCGACGGGCCGCTTTACCGCATCACGTAGAGCAACTCGGGCGGCGCTCACCCGTTGAGTGGGTGTGAAGCCGCTCCTGCTCATCGCCGTCGCGCTCGGCCTGTGGGCGCCCGCCGCCTCGGCGGCGTCGCCCTCGGCCACCACGCGCCTGCTCGAATGCCAGTCCTCGCTCGACCCGTCGGCCCGGACGATGACGGTCGAGAGCCGCATGCGCACGCTCGACGGGGCCCGCCGGCTGCAGGTGCGCTTCGAGCTGCAGACCCGGCTGCCCGGCGGCGCGAAGTGGGCGCGCGTGCCGGCGCCCGGGTTCGGTGCCTGGAACACGGCCGACCCCGCCCCCCGTCGCTACGTCTTCGCCAAGCGGGTGGAGGGCCTGCTCGCCCCGGCCGCCTACCGCATGCTCGTCCGCTTCCGCTGGCTCGACGCCGGCGGCCGCCGGCTGGCGTCGGCCGAGCGCACGTCCCCCGTCTGCGCCCAGCCCGACCTGCGCGCCGACCTCGAGCCGGTGCGGATCGGCCTCGGCGCGTCGCGCGGCACCTACACGGTCCCCGTGCGCAACGCGGGCCGCGCCCCCGCGGAGCCCTTCCTCGTCAGCCTGACGGTCGACGGCACGGCGCTCGCCCCGCTGCGGGTCATCACCGGCCTGCCGGTCAAGGGGCCCACCGAGCCCGTCTTCGAGGGCCCGGTCTGCCGGCCCGGCGGCTCCATCGTGGTGCGCGTGGACAGCGACGGCGCGGTCGACGAGCGCGACGAGGCCGACAACCAGCTCGTCCGGGCCTGCCCGGCGGAGGCGGCCGCGGCCTCGGGCTAGACGGCCGTGCGGGCGAGGAAGTCGAGCAGCGCCCCGGCGTAGCGCTCCGGCGCGTCTTCGACCACGAAGTGCCCCGTCCCCTCGAGGACGACGAGCTCGGCGCCGGGGATCTCCGCCTCGAGGCGCCTCGCGCCGGCGACGGGGGCGAACGGGTCGTCGGCGCCCCACAGGACCAGGGTCGGCACGCCCAGGGCGGCCAGCCGCCCCTCGTAGGCGGCGAGCTTCTCGAAGTCGCCGGAGCGGTAGAGCTCGAGCGCGCCCTGGCGCCCGTCCTCGTCGGCGAAGGCCTTGAAGTACGCGTCGGCGGCAGCCTCGTCGACACCGGAGCTGGCCTGGGCGATGAGCTCGCCGAACGCCTCGCGGGTCATCCCCTCGACGATCTGCTCGCCCTCGCCGGGGGTGCGCAGGCGCCTGGCCAGGCCGTGCCACTTGCCGTCGGCGAAGAAGCCGGTGCTCGAGATGACGAGCCGCTCGACCGCCTCCGGATGGTCGCACGCCCACCGCAGGCCGATCAGCCCGCCCCAGTCGTGGACGACGAGGGTGACGCGCTCGAGGCCCTCGGCGCGGCGGAAGGCCTCGAGCGCCTCGACCTGGCGCTCCCAGGTGTGCGGCCGGTCGCTCGGCGAGTCGCCGTAGCCGAGGAGGTCGGGGGCGATCGCGCGGTAGCCCGCCTCGGCCAGCGGCGCCATGACCCCGCGCCACATGTGCGAGGACTCTGGCCAGCCGTGGACCAGCAGGACGACGGGGCCGTCCTCCGGCCCCCTCTTACTTGAAGTAAGCACCGCTACACTGTCTCACACCATGAAGACCGACATCCATCCCGAGTACGTCGAGTCCCACGTGCGCTGCACGTGTGGCAACCGGTTCACGACGCGCTCCACCGAGGCGCAGATCAACGTTGAGATCTGCTCGAACTGCCATCCGTTCTACACGGGCCGGCAGAAGCTCGTGGACACCGGCGGCCGCGTGGAGCGCTTCCAGCGCCGCGCCGCCAAGCGCGCCCGCGGCGACGCCTAGCCGCGCGGGGCGGCACCGCGGCCGGGTCCTCATAGACTCGACCGCGTGATCGGCCAGCTCGTCGAGCAGATCGAGGCGCGCTTCGCCGACGCGGAGCGCGAGCTCTCCGATCCCGCCGTCATCTCCGACCGCCGGCGCTACGCGGAGGCCGGCCGGCGCTACCGCCAACTGGCCCCCGCGGCCGCGCTGGCCACGGACTGGCGCCACGCGACGTCGGACGCCGAGGGCGCCCAGGAGCTCCTCGACGAGGGCGGCGAGGACCCCGAGATGCGCGAGGAGCTGCGCGCCGCCCGCGAGCGCATCGAGGCCCTCGAGGAGGAGCTCCGCCTCGCCATGGTCGAGCGCGACCCCAACGACGACAAGAACGTCATCGTCGAGATCCGCGCGGGCGCGGGCGGCGACGAGGCGGGCAACTGGGCCGGCGACCTCTTCAAGATGCTCACGCGCTACGCCGACCGGCTCGGCTACGCCACGGAGACGATGGACGCGACCGACGGCGCCTACACCTTCGAGGTCCGCGGCGACGGGGCCTACTCCGTCTTCAAGTTCGAGGGCGGCACCCACCGCGTCCAGCGGGTCCCCGAGACGGAGTCCCAGGGGCGCATCCACACCTCCACCGCGACCGTCGCCGTGCTGCCCGAGGCCGAGGACGTCGACGTCTCGATCGACATGAACGACCTCGAGATCGACGTCTACCGCTCGAGCGGACCGGGCGGCCAGTCCGTGAACACCACGGATTCGGCGGTGCGCATCACCCACAAGCCGACCGGCCTGGTCGTCTCCATGCAGGACGAGAAGTCCCAGCTCCAGAACCGCGAGCGGGCGATGAAGGTGCTCCGCGCGCGCCTCTACGAGCAGGAGATGGCCCGCCAGCACGCCGAGCTCGCGGCGGACCGCTCCGCCCAGGTCGGCACGGGCGCCCGCGCCGAGAAGATCCGCACCTACAACTTCCCCGAGCGCCGGGTGACCGACCACCGGGTCAAGCTCACCGTCCACAACCTCGAGGCGCTGCTCGCGGGGGAGCTCGACGAGATGACCGAGGCCCTCCAGTCCGACGAGAAGCGGCGCAAGCTCGAGCTGAGCGCCTCCGGGGCCGCCTGAAGCGGGACGGAGGTCAACGGCCCCGGTGAAGGGCCGGGGGCCGTCGAGCGTGCGCATCGGGCCTCGGCGCGAAACCGCTAGCCGGTGCTACTCCTGTGCTAGCACTGGCTAGCAGTTTTCGCCGAGCACTCCCAGCACCGCTCGCCCCCCAATCGCCGCTCCGCCCTGCCACCCTGGAGCCATGGCACGGACGATCGGCCGCACGAGCATCCGCGACGCGCTGGAGTCGGCGACCATCGCGCTGACCGCGGCGAAGGTCGACTCGCCGCGGCTCGACGCCGAGCTGCTGCTGGGCGCCGCCACGGGACTGAGCCGGGCCGAGGTCGTCGCGAGCGGCGCGCGGCTGCTCGAGCCCGAGGAGGCGCGGCGCTTCGCCGATCTGGCCCGGCGGCGCCGCGAGCGCGAGCCCGTCGCCTACCTCCTGGGGGAGAAGGGCTTCCGCGGGATCGAGCTCAAGGTGGATCCCCGCGTGCTCGTCCCGCGGCCGGAGACCGAGCACGTCGTCGAGGCGGCGCTGGCGCGGCTGCCCGAGGGCGCGCGGGTGGTCGACGTCGGCACGGGCTCGGGCGCCATCGCGCTCGCCCTCAAGCACGAGCGCCCGGACCTCTCCGTGGTGGCCACGGACGTGAGCGCCGACGCGCTCGCCGTGGCCCGGGCCAACGCGCTGCTGCTCGGCCTCGAGGTCGAGCTGCTCCGGGGGGACCTGCTCGCCCCGGTCTCCGGGCGCTTCGACGCGGTGGTCTCCAACCCGCCGTACGTCGCCGACG
>CALMNS010000269.1 GCA_937871635.1 uncultured Solirubrobacter sp. | reverse complement strand
ATCCTCGGCCTTCTCGACGTCGTCCGCTCCCAGGTGCCGCCCGAGCTCGCCCACCAGTTCGCGGGGGCGCTGCGCGAGCTCCTCGTCGCCGTCCGGGCGCTGATCGACTGGTACCTCGAGCGCCTCGAGCGGCCGCCGCCCGGCCCGGACGGGGAGCCGGAGCCGGGGCGCAAGGAGGTCGAGGACATCCCCATAGACTGAGCGGGTGGCCAAGACCTGGATCCTCACCGGCTCGCCCGAGAACCACGCCGTCACGCGCGAGCTCGGCTACCGGCTCATCGGCTTCAAGG
This sequence comes from uncultured Solirubrobacter sp., assembly GCA_937871635.1. Lineage (GTDB taxonomy): Bacteria > Actinomycetota > Thermoleophilia > Solirubrobacterales > Solirubrobacteraceae > JACCYI01. Next base: position 2,645 of record CALMNS010000269.1, on the reverse strand, counting down.
AGCGACGGCGGCTGCAGGCGCTCGAGATGGAGGCGGGTGACCGCATCGTCCTCTACGCCACCAAGGTCCAGGCGTTCGCCGGGTCGCTGACGCTGGTCGGCGAGCTCTTCGAGGACCGGACGCCGGTCTGGCCGGGCAAGCCGGGCAAGGCCGACCCCTACCCGTGGCGCTTCGCGGCCGAGCCCGAGATCGCCCTCGAGCCCGAGGCGTGGGTCCCGGCGGTCGACGTCAAGGACTCGCTCGAGCACGTCCGCAAGTGGCCGGCCGAGCACTGGAAGCTCGCGTTCCAGGGGCAGCTGCGGATCGTCTCCGAGCACGACGCCGGCGTCCTCCTCGACGCCCTCAGGAACGCGCTCGAGGCTCGCGCGCCGGCATGAGCGCCGCCACGAGCGCCGTCGACGAGCTGCGCGCCCTGCCGGCGGAGCTCAAGCTGGCCGGCGGCGCGGCCATCGCCCTCGTGGTGACCCTGCTGCTGCCCTGGTACGAGAAGAACTTCGTCGCGGGCGACGGGCGGCTGCGCACCGAGTCCTTCCGCTCCCTCTCGCCCGTCGAGGCGGCGCTCCTGCTCGTCGCCGCCGGCGTCCTGTTCCTCGTCTGGTCGCGCGCGCAGCGCAAGGGGTTCCACCTGCCGGGCGGCGACGGGACGGTCATCGCCGCGGGCGGGGGCTGGTGCCTGGTGCTGATCGTCTACCGGATGTTCGACCAGCCCGACGTGACCGGGCTCGGCGCGAGCGTCGGCCTGCGGTGGGGCATCTTCGTCGCCGCCCTCGCGGCCGGGGCGCTCGTCCTGGCCGGAGCCCGGGTGCGCGCGGTGGACCGCCCCGAGCCGCCCAATCCCGCCGAGCGGCCGACGTCGACGTCGACGCCGGCGGTGCCGTCCGATCCCGGGCGCGAGCCGTTCGCGCCCCCAAAGGACCGGCTGTTCTAGCGCGCCGACCGCTGCTCTTCACCGGCAGCGACTTCGCGAGGACGGATCTCCGCCCGGCGCCGGCCTGAGCGTCACTCTCCGGCGAGGTAGAGGCCGAGCGGGAGCAGCACGGTCGCGATGGCGATCAAGGCGATCCCGAGCGCGATCGCCGCGTTGGACTTGTAGACGTGGCCGGCCGTCCCGACCAGGAAGCCGAGCGCCATCAGGAGGATGAACGGGACGGGCGACGGGTCGAAGGCGGTGCGCACGGCTCCCGAGCCTAAGGCGCCGAACCGCCGCCGTATCCTCATCCGCCCGATGGCCGTCTCCCCCGCCTCCGCCCAGGATCTCGCCACCGGCCTGCGCGAGGTCGGCTACCTGGCCGGCGAGTCGACCGCGCTGGTCGCCTTCCTCGCCGCCCGGCTCGGCAAGCCCGTCCTCGTCGAGGGGCCGGCCGGCGTGGGCAAGACCGAGCTGGCCAAGGCGCTGTCGAAGTACCTCGGGCGCGAGCTCGTGCGGCTGCAGTGCTACGAGGGCCTCGACGAGGCCAAGGCGCTCTACGAGTGGAACTACCGCAAGCAGCTCCTGCGCATCCAGGCCGGCGAGAAGGAGTGGTCTGAGCTCCAGGACGACATCTTCGGTCCCGACTTCCTGCTCGAGCGCCCGCTGCTGCACGCGATCTCCTCGCCCGATCCCGTCGTGCTCCTGATCGACGAGATCGACAAGACCGACCAGGAGTTCGAGGCGATGCTCCTCGAGCTGCTCTCCGACTTCCAGGTGACGATCCCCGAGCTCGGCCGGGTCGAGGCCGTCACCCACCCGGTGGTGCTGCTCACCTCGAACAACACGCGGGAGCTCACCGAGGCGCTCAAGCGGCGCTGCCTGTACCTGTGGCTCGACTACCCGGAGACGGCGCACGAGCTCGAGATCGTCCGCATGCACGCGCCGGAGCTGCCCGAGCGCGTCGCGGCCAAGCTCGTCGAGGTCGTCCGGCTCGTCCGCGAGCTCGACCTCAAGAAGCCCCCGTCGATCGCCGAGTCGATCGACTGGGCGCGGGCGCTGCTGCTGCTCGGCGCCGACGACGTCGACGAAGCGACCTTCCGCTCGACGCTGTCGATCATCGTCAAGCACCGCACCGACCTCGACACGGTCGCCGAGCGCATGGGCGTGAAGCTCGGCGGGGTGTTGAGCGCCTGACGGCGTGGGCGGGGATCGGGTGACGCGGCCCGCCGGCTTCGACGCGCGGATCGTCGACTTCGCCGAGACCCTGCGCGGCGAGGGGGTCGCCGTCGGCACCAGCGCGCTGCTCGACGCCTTCGCGGCGCTCGGGGAGGTCGAGTGGAGCTCGCGGACCCAGTTCCGCGAGGCGCTCGCCGCCACGCTGGCCAAGTCCCCGGAGGACCGGCGGGCGTTCGACCTGCTCTTCGAGCGCTTCTTCTTCCGGGCGGTGGAGCTCGAGGCCGTCGAGCGCGGCGTGACCGAGGCCGGGGAGGCGGGCGAGGGCGGCGAAGGGGGCGACGCCGACCGCAACGACGGGATCACCGGTGGCGAGCAGATCGACTTCGACGCGCTGCGCGAGGCCGTCGTGCAGGCCATCCGCGACGGCGACGACTCGGCGATGCGCGACCTCGCCCGGCTGGCCATCGCCGCCTTCGGGCGCCGCGGGGAGGGCTCGGGGGTGCTCGGGGTCGACGTCCAGCGCATCCACCGCGCCCTGGGCCTGCGCTCAGAGCCCGGT
>CALMNS010000268.1 GCA_937871635.1 uncultured Solirubrobacter sp. | reverse complement strand
GGCCCCGCCCGCCTCCGAGGTCGTCGCCGCGGCCGAGGCCCCGCCCGCCTCCGGCGGCGCGTTGGTGGCGATGCGCGCGAGGGTCACGCCGACCTCGACGGTCTCGCCGACGGCGACGAGGAGCTCCGCGACCCAGCCGCTCGCCGGCGACTCGACGTCCGTGTCGATCTTGTCCGTCGAGATCGAGCAGATGATCTCGTCAGCCTCGACGCGGTCGCCGGGCTGCTTGCGCCACTCGACGATCGTCCCCTCGGCGACCGACACGCCCATCTGGGGCATCGTCACGTCGACCGTCGTCTGCGACTCAGTAGCCGAGGAGCTCACGGACCGCCTCCTTCACGTCGTCGACCTGGGGCAGCACGGCCTGCTCCAGGGTGGGGGAGAAGGGGATGGGAACGTCCGGGGTGGCCACCCGGACCACGGGGCCGTCGAGGTCCTCCCACGCGCGCTCGGCGATCAGCGCGGCGACCTGGGCCCCGGCCGCGCAGGTGGCGTTGGCCTCGTCGAGGACCACCACCTTCGAGCACTTGCGGACGCTGGCGAGGATCGCGTCCTCGTCGAGCGGCACCAGCGAGCGGAGGTCGAGGACCTCGACGGAGCCCTCGTCGAGGTCGGCCGTCGCCTCGAGGGCGGTGTGGACCATCGCGCCGTAGGCGATGACGACCAGGTCGGTGCCCTCGCGGGCGACCCGCGCGGTGAACGGCGTCTCGTAGGCGCCGCCCGCCACCTCGCCCTTCACGCGGCGGTAGAGGTGCTTGTGCTCCATGAACAGGACCGGGTTGGGATCGCGGATCGCGGTGGTCAGCAGCCCCTTGGCGTCCTCGGCGGTGGACGGCGCGACGATCTTGAGCCCTGGCGCGTGCATGAACCACGCCTCGGGGTTCTGCGAGTGGAACGGCCCGCCGGAGAAGCCGCCGCCCGACGGCAACCGCACCGTGATGTTCACGCTCAGGCCCTGCCGGTAGTACATCTTGGCCGCGACGTTGACGAGCTGGTCGAAGCCGCAGGAGACGAAGTCGGAGAACTGCATCTCGCAGATCGGCCGCATCCCCTCGACCGCCGCGCCCACCGCGCAGCCGATGATCGCGGACTCTGCCAGCGGCGTGTCCATCACCCGGTCGGCGCCGAACTCGTCGATGAAGCCGTCGGTCACCTTGAAGGCGCCGCCGAACGCCCCGATGTCCTCGCCCATCACGAAGACGCGCTCGTCGGCGCGCATCTCCTCGCGCATCGCGTCGGAGATCGCCTGGAGGTAGGTCATGCGGGGCATCTAGAAGCCGCTCCACGGACCGCGGCCGTCGGACAGGAGCGCCTCCTGGTCGGCGAAGAGCTGGTCGCGGGCCGTCGCGCCGTCGGGCATCGGCATGGCGAGCGCCTCCTCGACGCCCGCGTCGATCTCCGCGCGGACTTCTTCGCGCAGCGCGTCGACGTCCACCCCGAGCTCCTCGACCCGGCGCACCTGGCGGTCGATGGGGTCCTTCGCGCGCCACTCCTCGACCTGCTCGGCGGGCACGTACTTCATGTCGTCGTGGGCGGCGTGGCCGTGCATCCGCATGGTCACCGCCTCGATGAGCGTCGCGCCCTCGCCGGCGAGGCCGCGCTCGCGCGCCTGGCGGGTGGCCTCGAACATCGCCTCGGCGTCGTTGCCGTCGACCTGGACGCCGGGGAAGCCGTAGGCCGCCGCCCGCTCGACGGGGGAGACGGCGAACTGGGCGGTGGTCGGGGTCGAGTAGGCGTACTGGTTGTTCTCGAGGACGAAGATGACGGGCAGCCGCTGGACGCCGGCCCAGTTCATGGCCTCGTGGAAGTCGCCCCGCGAGGTCGAGCCGTCGCCGAACCAGGTGATGGCGCAGCGCGCCTCGCCGCGCAGCTTGAAGGCCATGGCCATGCCGGTGGCCACGAGCATCATGTCGGGGAGCATCGACACCATCCCCACGCAGCCGAGCTTGCGGTCGCCGAAGTGGACGTTGCCCTCCCGGCCCCCGGTCACGCCGCCGGCGCGGCCCATGTACTGGGCGAAGATCCGCGCCGGGGTGACGCCGCGGATCAGGTGGGCGGCGAGGTCGCGGTGCAGGATGCACAGCCGGTCCTGCGGCGCCATCGCCCACGCCGCCCCGGCCGAGACCGCCTCCTGGCCGTAGCCGTCGTAGAACGAGCCGGGCACCTTGCCCTGGCGGTAGAGCGTCATCGCGCGCTCCTCGATCCCGCGCATGAGGAGCATCGCGCGCAGGAGGCCGACGCGGTCCTCCGCGGTCAGATGCGCCGATACCTCGGCCGGTGCCGTCTCCGTCGAAGCCATCTGCTGTCCTTTCCTTCTTCCTCTGCGGGCCCGGGATCGCCGGCGCGCCGCCTTCGGGGTCATCGCCCGCCCGGGATCTCCAGCGGTGCGGATCCGAACGTTACCCTGCCGGCATGGAGCGCATGTGGGTGACCCGCCTGCGCTGGCGGCTGCGCGGGGCCTGGCTGTGGCCCTGCTTCGCGCTGCTCACCCTGGTCGACGGGCTCCTGCTCCACCGGCTGCCGCCCTACGGCGACGGTCCCGGCACCTTCGTGGCCGCGCTCCTGGTCGCGGGGTTCGCGAACCTGATCGTGGTCGCCGTGCTGGCCCCGCTGGCCGGCCGCCGGCTGCGCCGCCGGCGTCGCGACCTGCCGAAGATGATCGCCGACAACTACGCCGGGACCGCGCTCATCGTGGCCGTCGCCGTCGCCCTGCTGGTCGCGGGCGTCGTGCACCGCCCGGCGG
>CALMNS010000267.1 GCA_937871635.1 uncultured Solirubrobacter sp. | reverse complement strand
CGCTGAGCGGGCGCAGAGCGGCAGGACGCGCCCCAGGGCGCATCCCTACGGCGCCGCCCCACCCCGCAGCGCCGCCACGCGCGCCGCGAGCGTCCCGTCGCCGATCGCCGCCCGCAGCGACGCCATGAGCCGGGCCACGTAGGCCAGGTTGTGGATCGTGAGGAGCCGCATCGCGGTGACCTCGCGGGCGCGGACGAGGTAGTGCAGGTAGGCGCGCGAGTAGCCCGCGGCGCACGCCGGGCACGGGCAACCCTCCATGAGCGGCTCGTCGGCCAGCTTGTGGCGGGCCTTGCCGAGGTCCAGGCGCCAGCGCCGCTCGGGATCGGGCACGATCGCCATCCCGTGACGCCCGAGCCGGGTCGGCATGGCGCAATCGAAGGTGTCCATCCCGAGCTCGACGCCCCGTAGCAGGTCGTCGATGTCGCCGATCCCGAGGAGGTGGCGGGGCCGCCCGGCGGCCGCGCCGCGCTCGAGCTCGTCGGCCGCCCAGTCGACCACCTCGTACATCTGCGCCTTGTGCTCGCCGAGCGAGCCGCCGATGGCGACGCCGTCGCAGCCCGAGGCGGCGATCACCTGGCTCGACTCGCGGCGCAGGTCCTCGTGGACGCCGCCCTGGACGATCCCGTAGACGACCTGGCCCGGTGGCCCGTGCTCCCCGTGCCAGGCGAGGCACCGCTCGAGCCAGCGGTGGGTGCGCTCCGTCGAGCGCGCCGTGTAGTCGCGCGAGACGTTGAAGGGGGTGCACTCGTCGAAGACGAGGGCGATGTCCGAGCCGAGCGCGGCCTGGACCTCCATCGACGTCTCGGGGCCCATGAAGCGCTCCGCGCCGTCGAGGTAGGAGCGGAAGGTGACGCCGCGCTCCTCGATCGCCGAGACCCGCCCGGCGCGGTGCCCGTCGGCCCCGACGCCGGGGGCGCGTCCCTTGATCTCGTCGGCCACCGCCCCGTGGCCCATCGAGAAGACCTGGAAGCCGCCGGAGTCGGTGATGATCGGGCCGTCCCACCGCATGAAGCGGTGCAGGCCGCCCAGCCCGCCGATCAGGTCGTGGCCCGGGGCCAGGAAGAGGTGGAAGGTGTTGCCCAGGACCATGTCGTAGCCCAGGGCGGCGACCTCGTGGGGCTCGAGCGTCTTGATCGCCGCCTTGGTGGCCAGCGGGACGAAGGCCGGCGTGCGGACGGGCCCGTGGGCCAGGTGCAGGACGCCCGCGCGCGCCCGGGAGCCGGGGTCGCGGGAGCGGACGTCGAGCAGCGGCACGCGCCCACGGTAGGACGCGTGCCGGTCTGCGGGTTGTCTACTGCTCGATGGTCTCGGGCCGCGAGCCGATCGAGATCCGGCGCGGCTTGCGCTCCTCGGGCTTGGGGATGCGCACCTCGAGGACCCCGCGGTCGAACTGCGCGGTGACGGCCTCGGCGTTCACGCCCGGCGGCAGCGTGAGCGACCGGGAGAAGCTGCCGTAGGAGCGCTCGATGCGGTGGAACCCGCCGTCGTCGACCTCCTGGTCGAAGTGGCGCTCACCGGAGACGGTGAGGGTGTTCTCCTCCACCTCGAGGTTGATGTCGTCCTCGCCCAGGCCCGGAAGGTCGAGCCGCAGGACGTAGTGGTCGCCCGACTCGACGAGGTCCATCGCCGGCGCCCAGCGCCGCTCCACCCCGCCCTGGCCGCCCGGCCCGTCGAGCACCGTGTTGAACAGCCGGTTCATCTCGCTCTGGATGGAGCCCAGCTCACGGAAGGGCTCCCAGCGAACGATGGCCATGAGATCGTACCTCCGCTCGTCGTGTGTCTACCGATCCCTGCTTCGACGAGCAGTATAAGATCTCAGTCGGCGCGTGTCAAGTCTGTGATGCGGTCCCACCCGCCGGGTCGGCACCTTCGGCGGCGCCCGGCACCACGCGCTCCCAGCACTCCGCGAGCAGCTCGAGCTCCGCCTGCGTGAAGTGGCGCAGGAAGCGCTGGCGGACGCCCGCGAGATGCGTCGGCCGCGCCTCCTCGAGGAACGCCTCGCCCCGGTCGGTCAGCGTCGCGAAGCACCCGCGGGCGTCCGCGGAGCACTGCTCGCGGGCCAGCAGCCCTTCGCGCTCGAGCCGGTCCACCAGGCGGGTCATCCCGGAGCGGGAGAGGAGCACCCGCTCGGCGAGGTCGGCCATCCGCAACCTCCGGTCGGGCGCCGAGCGCAGGAAGATCAGGACCTCGTAGGAGGACAGCGGCACCCCGTGGGCGGCCTCGAGCTCGGAGTCGAGCGCCTTGAACAGCGCGGCGTGCACCCGCAGCAGCCCGCGCCAGGCGGCCAGCTCGGTCGCGGTGAGCTCGGGCGTGTCCGGGGGCGTCGTGTTCAGGGGCGTGCTGGTCGCCATCTGGGCCAGTCTAGCCGCTAGGTGGTTGCACGGGCAACGGATATGGCTATGGTTGCGCAAGCAATCAGCGCTGGTCACCCCGCCACGCGCTCCGCGCTCCCCCGGAGCACCCCACTCACGAGAGGCTCCTCACCGTGTCCACCCGCATCGCCGTCATCTACTACTCCTCCACCGGCCACGTCCACGCGCTCGCTGAGGCCGTCGCCCAGGGCGCCGAGGCGACCGGGGCCGAGGTGCGCCTCCGCCGGGTCGCCGAGCTCGCGCCCGCCGAGGCCATCGCGAGCCAGGACGCCTGGCAGGCCCACCATGACGCCACGAGGGAGACCGTGACCGAGGCCAGCATCGACGACCTCGACTGGGCCGACGGCTACGCCCTGGGCACGCCGACCCGCTTCGGCAACCCCACCTCCCAGCTCAAGCAGTTCATCGACCAGGCGGGGCCCCTGTGGGCCCAGGGCAAGCTCGCCGACAAGGCGGCCACGTCGTTCACCTCGGCCCAGAACAGCCAGGGCGGGCTCGAGTCGACCATCCTGGCGGTCAACAACGTCTTCTACCACTGGGGCGCGATCATCGTGGCCCCGGGCTACACCGACGAGCGGCTCTTCGCCGCGGGCGGCAACCCCTACGGGACGTCGTTCGCCTCCGGCCAGGGCAACCCCGTCTCGGAGGAGGCCCTGACCGCCGCGCGGATCCAGGGGGAGCGCCTCGGGACCTTCGCGGCCCGGATCGCCACCCGCGAGGACGAGGACGCCGTCCCGGCCGACCAGGCCGCGGCCTACACCGGCGCCTAGCCTCCGGGCGGAGGGCGGCGAGCCGGCCGGCCGGGGGCGCCGAGCCGGCCGGGGGGAGCGCCTAGCCTTCCCGCCGTGCTCGCCGGGCTCCTCACCGCCCTGG
>CALMNS010000266.1 GCA_937871635.1 uncultured Solirubrobacter sp. | reverse complement strand
GCCAGGGCCAGCGCCGCCGCCACCCGCGCGGCGCCCGCGGCCCGCCGGGCGATCACGGCCGGTTGCGCTCCTCCGGCGAAGGGGCGGAGAACCCGCCCGGCGGCGGCTCGTCCCCCAGCCCGGCGCTGCGCGACACCGCGTCGGGGCCGGTCGGGTCGCCGACGCCCTCCGAGAGGAGCGCGAGGTCGAAGCCCTCCTTGCGCACCCGCAGGTCGAAGTAGAGGATCGTCAGCACCGCCGCCTGCAACGGGATGGTGATCGTGTTGGTGACGACCGTGCCGATCGTGTTGAGGATCGCCCCGACCAGGCCCGAGTCGGCGCCCGCGATGACCGGGGCGACGATCAGGCCCTGCAGGATCGCGCTGATGATGAAGATGAGCAGGGTGGAGACGAGGATCGTCCCGAACGTCGCCCACCACCGGTCCTTGACCAGAGTCCACGACCGGCCCATCGCCCCGGTCGCGGTCTGGTCCTCCACCACCAGCGCGGGCGAGGCGAGGAAGAGCCGGACCGCGATGTAGATGCCCGGGAGGATCAGGGCGATGAGGCCGAGGATGACCGCGATCCCGGTGAGGATGGAGACCAGGACGAGGGGCAGCAGCTTGCGCAGGCCGAAGCGCAGCGACGCCTTCCAGTCCACGGGCCGCCCGAGGTAGGCGGCGGCCACCGCCCGCGTGCACGCGGCGGTCGCCAGGGTGGAGAGCAGCACCGCGAGGACCGCCGTGGCGGCGAGGGCGCCGACCTCCGTCTCGTCGAAGGCGGCGTCGGCGTCCGCTGACCCGTCGAACGCGGAGGGGTCAGCCGAGAGCGTCACCAGCGTCGAGATGACCGCCAGCGGGACCACGACCACGAGCACCGCGAGGCACAGCGACCTGAAGTGGCGCCGGTAGATCTTGAAGGCGGTGTCGAGGATCTCTCCGAGGCCCAGGGGACGCAGTTCGGGGATGCGCGAGCCTTCCATGCCCGCAAGTATCCCCGAGGCGCCGGTCCGGGCCGCACGCGGTCGCCCAGTGCCAGGTTCGCACACTCGATGTGCGCTAGTGATGGTAAATCGAACATGCGGCGTGTACGCTCGCACAACATGACCGTCGGCGAGCGACACGACCAGACGCTGAAGCTCCTCGGGGACCGCGGGGAGGTGAGCGTCGCCGGCCTCAGCCGGTCGCTCGCCGTGTCGGAGATGACGATCCGCCGCGACCTCGAGGCGCTCGAGCGCCAGGGCCTGCTGCGGCGGGTCCACGGCGGCGCCATCTCGGCCGTCTCGCGCGGGTACGAGCCGCCCTTCGGCGTGCGCGCGGGCCGCAGCACCGACGCCAAGGCGCGCATCGGCGCCCGCGCCGCCTCGCTCGTCGCCCAGGGCGAGGCGCTCATCCTCGACGTCGGCACCACCGCGCTCGAGCTCGCCCGCGAGCTCGCCGACCGGGCCGGCCTGACCGTCCTCACCCCCAGCTTCCGCGCCGCCGAGCTGCTCGCCCACAACCCGGACCTGCGGGTGATCGTCACCGGCGGGATCCTGCGCACCGGGGAGCTCTCGTTCGTCGGCGACCTCGCCGAGCGGGCGTTCTCCGACCTCCACTGCGACGTCGTCTACCTCGGCGCCGGCGGCGTCGACGCCACGGTCGGCGTGACGGAGTTCAACCTCGACGACGCGCGGGTCAAGCGCGCCGCCGTGGCGAGCGCGCGGCGCTGCGTCGTCCTGGCGGACTCGAGCAAGCTCGGCCGGGTGGCGGTCGCCTCCGTCTGCCCGGTGGACCGCATCGACGTCCTGATCACCGACGACGGCGCGCCCGCCGAGACGCTCGAGCGGCTCCGCGAGCGCGACGTCGAGGTGCTGGTGGCGTGACCCGGTACGACACATCCACGGCCGGCGGGCGGAGCCCGCGAGCCACGAAGGGGAGGTCTGAGATGCACCGATCGATCGCGTGGCTCGCGCTGCTGCTCGCAGCGCTCGTGCTGGCGGCCTGCGGCGGCGGGGACGACGCGTCCGACGGCGGCGGGGCCGGGGCCGGGAGCACGGACCCGGCCAAGGTCAAGGGCACCGTCCGGGCGATCATGGAGGAGGTCCCCGACACCGACGTCGTCAAGGAGATGCTGCCGGAGTTCCGCAAGGCCTACCCGGGCGTCGACGTCAAGATCGAGGCGCTCCCGTACGACCAGATGCGCGACAAGATCGTCTCGTCGTTCCTCGCCTCAGAGCCGACGTACGACCTCATCGTCGTCGACAACCCGTGGATGACCGACTTCGCGATGGGCGGCTTCCTCGAGCCCCTCGACGAGCGGATCGCGGCGGTGCAGGGCTACGAGCCCGAGGACTTCTCCAAGCCGCTGCGCGACATCGCCGACGTGGACGGCAAGACCTACGCGGTTCCCTTCTACAACTACGCGCTCGCGCTCGTCTACCGCTCCGACCTCTACGAGAAGGCCGGCCTGCAGGCGCCCAAGACGCTCGACGAGCTCAAGGCCGCGGCGGCCGAGCTGACCTCCGGCAAGCGCTCGGGGATCGCCATGCAGCCCCAGAAGGGCTACAAGATCTTCGAGGAGTGGGGCAACTACCTGCTCGCCGCGGGCGGCTCGATCCAGGACGCGAGCGGCAAGGTCACGCTCGACTCGCCCGAGGCGCGCACCGCGCTGCAGACCTACATCGACGTCTACAAGGCGTCGGCCCCGGACAACTCGCTCAACTGGGCCTTCGACGAGGCGATCCGCTCGGCGTCGTCGGACCGCTCCGCCCAGCTCATCTCCTACAACTGGACGCTGCCGACCGTCAACGAGTCGGGCAAGCCGTTCGCCATCGCCGAGGTCCCGGGCGGCCGGGCGGTGCTCGGCGCCTGGTACTGGGGCGTGCCCAAGAACTCGGCGGCCAAGGACGCCGCCTGGTCCTTCGCGGCCTGGGTGACCGGCAAGGAGCGCGAGAAGGCGCGCGTGATCGCCGGCGGCGCCCCCGTGCGCGACAGCGCGCTCGACGACCCCGAGGTCTGGGAGCAGGGGCTCGGCGAGGACTACTACAAGACGGTCAAGGCGATCCTGCAGGACGCCGCGCCGCTCGCCGACGGCCCGAACGCCGAGGAGATGATCAACGTCGTCGGCAACGAGCTCAACGCCGCCGTCGCCGGCCAGAAGAGCGTCGACGAGGCCATCTCGACCGCCGCGAAGAACGCGCAGGAGGTCCTCGACCGCTAGGCGCGGAGGAGGCCCGATGCTCCGCCGCTTCCCCATCCGCTACCGCTTCCTGGCGCCGCTGGTCGTCCTGCTCGCGCTGGTCGTCGCCTACCCGCTCGGCTACAGCGTCTGGCTGTCGCTGACGGACCGGACGATCACGCGCCCGGAGACGTCGTTCGTGGGGCTCGAGCAGTACGGGTCGCTGCTGACCAACGGCGGCTACGGGACCGCGATGCGCAACACGCTGGTCTTCGTGGTCTTCGCGGTGGGGATCGAGCTGGCCCTCGGCCTGGCGCTGGCGCTGGCCCTCCAGCGCCAGCGGTGGGCGCGCGACGCGACGCGCGCGTTCCTGCTGACGCCGATGTTCGTCACGCCGATCGCCGTCGGGCTGATGTTCCGCTTCCTGCTCAACGGGCAGCTCGGGCCGATCCCGGCGGCGCTCGGGTCGGTCGGGCTCTCCGTCGACTTCTTCGGGACGGCGCTCGCGCTGCCGACCATCGTCGCGATCGACGTCTGGCAGTGGACGCCGTTCATGGTCCTCCTCCTGCTGGCCGGCCTCGAGTCGCTGCCGCGCCAGCCGTTCGAGGCCGCGAAGGTCGACGGCGCGTCGGCCTGGCTGACCTTCACGCGGGTCACCCTCCCGCTGCTGCGGCCGGTGATCGCCATCGCGATCCTGCTGCGGGCGCTCGACGCCTTCAAGGTCTTCGAGTACGTGTTCGCCACGACGCGCGGCGGCCCCGGCGACGCGACGGACACCCTGCAGTACCTCATCTACCGGACCGGCTTCCAGTTCTTCCGGCTCGGCGAGGCGGCGGCGATGGGCTTCGTGCTCGTCGGGCTCGTCCTGCTGCTGGTGACCATCCTGTACCGGACGCTCCTGCGCCAGGAGGCACGGGCGTGAGCCGGGGCCGGGGGACCTTCGTGGCGGCGGCCTGCGCCGTGGTCGCCCTGCCCTACGCCTGGGTGCTGCTGGCCGCCTTCAAGGGCCCGGCGGCGCTCAACGACCCGGGCCGGCTCGCCTTCACCCCCACGCTCGAGAACTGGCGGGAGATCTTCAGCGCCGGGGTGATCGGCAGCGCGGGGACGAGCCTGCTCGTCGCGCTGGTCACCGTCGGCCTGTCGCTCCTGGTCGGCACGCCGGGCGCCTACGCGATCTCGCGCTTCCGCGCCGGCGGGACGGCCACCCGGTTCGGGATCCTGCTCTCCCAGGTCCTGCCGCCGGCCGTCCTCGTCGTGCCGCTCTTCCTGGTCGCCTTCACGCTCGACGTCCGCGACACCCCGCAGGTCGTCATCGCCTCGCACCTCACGTTCGTCCTGCCCGTGGTGACGTGGTTCCTGATCGGCTTCTTCGACGCGGTGCCGCGCTCCTTCGAGGAGCAGGCGATGATCGACGGCTACGGGCGCTTCGCGGCGTTCCGCCTCGTGGTGCTCCCGCAGGTCATGCCGGGGATCGGCGCGGCGGCGATCTTCGGCTTCGTCCTGTCGTGGAACGACCTCTTCTACGCGCTCGTCCTGGCCGGCGGCAACGCCAAGACGCTCCCGGTCAGCATCGCCGGGTTCAACACGTTCCGCGGGGTGGAGCTCGGGGCGATGTGCGCCGCGATCCTCGTCTCGGTGGTGCCGGTGATGCTGGCCTGCTTCTTCGTCCAGCGACGCCTCGTCCGCGGGCTCTCGGGCGGGGGCCTGAAGTACTGATGGCGGGCATCGAGCTCGCCCGGCTGGGCAAGCGCTACGGATCGGTCGAGGCGGTGCGGTCCGTCGACCTCGCGATCCCCGACGGGGAGGTCACCGTGCTGGTGGGGCCGTCGGGCTGCGGCAAGACGACCACCCTGCGCCTGATCGCGGGGCTCGAGACCGCGACGGAGGGGGAGATCCGGATCGCCGGCCGGGACGTCACGCGCCTCGAGCCCAAGGAGCGCGACCTCGCCATGGTCTTCCAGAACTACGCGCTGTACCCGCACATGCGGGTGCGCGAGAACATCGCCTTCGGGCTCAAGGCGCGACGGGTCCCCAAGGCCGAGAGCGGCGAGCGCGTGCAGCGAGCCGCGGCGCTGCTGGGCATCGAGCCGCTGCTCGACCGCAAGCCGGGCGAGCTCTCCGGCGGCCAGCAGCAGCGGGTGGCCATGGGACGGGCGATCGTGCGCGAGCCCGCGGCGTTCCTGTTCGACGAGCCGCTCTCGAACCTCGACGCGAAGCTCCGGGTCGAGCTGCGCACGGAGATCCTGCGCCTGCAGCGCGAGCTCGGGGCCACCATCGTCCACGTCACCCACGACCAGGAGGAGGCGATGACCCTCGCCCACCGGGTGGTGGTCATGAACGGCGGGCTCGTCGAGCAGGTCGGGTCGCCCGCCGAGGTCTACGGCCGGCCGGCGACCGAGTTCGTGGCGCGCTTCATCGGCTCGCCGGAGATGAACGTCGTCGACGTCGCCGAGGCGCGCGACGGGCTCGGGCTGACCGACGCGGCGATTGCGGCGGCGCCCGGCGCGGTGCGGATCGGCGTCCGGCCCGAGGACGTCCAGCCCGCCGCCGAGGTGGCGACCGGGGCCGCCGGGATCCACTTCGAGGCGCGCATCGAGCTCGTCGAGCTCACCGGTGCCCAGGCCATGGTCACCCTCCTGCGCGGCGAGCGCCGCCTGCACGCGCTCGTCTCCTCGCGCGACAGCGCCGCCCTGCGCGAGGGGACGACCGCGGCCTTCGCGGTGGCCGCACACCCGGCCTGGTCGCCCGCAGGTCTCGGCGA
>CALMNS010000265.1 GCA_937871635.1 uncultured Solirubrobacter sp. | reverse complement strand
GTCTTGTGGATGGCGGCCCAGCTGCTGGTGAGGCGCCGGCGGTAGACGGTCAGGACGAACCCTGCTCCGCGGCGCTTGCCGTGAGCCTCCAGCAGCCGGTCGATGAGCCGTTCGAGGTCGTCGTAGAGCTTCTGCTCATCGAGAAGCAGGTCGATCACGACGGGGAGGACTTCGCGGTCGGCAAGGTTCTCGGCAATGAGCCCGCGCTTCGCGTACGCCTTCAGGGTCGCGCGGCTGTGCCGGGCGACGTACTGCCTGACCGGGCTCAGGGCGCGCAGCCAGGCCCGCAGCGCCTGCCTGCCGTCCTCTCCGATCTGCTCGATCCGCTGGGCCGGGTCGACGCCGTCGAGCCCGAAGCGGAACACCATCTCGGCGGTCACCGGGCCGAGCCGCCGGCCGATGTCTGCGGCGAGGCTCTCCTCGGCGCCGGTCCGCGGCAGGGCCGGGGTCCGGCGGACCTGCTCCGCGAGCCACGCCCAGGCGATCTTGCGTGTGTCCGGCTTAGCGAGCTCGGCGTAGAAGCGGATGAACGCCCGCTCCTCGGTGAGCGGCCCGGACAGTCCCGTCTGCCTGAGAAGGTCGACGAGCTCGACGGCGTTCGTCTGGAGCGGCGTTGCGGTCATCAGCCAGATCGCCCGGGCGGCGTTCTGTTCGTTGACTGTGTCGAGGAGCTCCAGCAGGCGGCTGGGCCGGTACCGGTCCTCGTTCGCGTGGTTGCGGCGGGCGTGGTGCGCCTCGTCGACGACGAGCAGGTCGTACGGGGCCGCGGCGAGGACGAGCTTCTGCTGCTCGGGGCGGCGCGCGAGGTGGCTCGACGCGAGGAGCAGCGGGTGCTGGGCGTAGGGGTTCGGTCCGGCGGGCCGGACGTCGTCTGGGTGCGCGCCGTGGATCTTGCCCTGGTCGAGCCTGGGGACCCAGAGCGCGAACTTCTCGAACAGCTCGTCCTGCCACTGCCGGCAGACATTCGCCGGTGCGAGGACGAGGGCCTTCTCGACCTCGCCGTTCAGGATGAGCTGCCGCAGGCTCATGCCCGCGCTGATCGTCTTGCCGAGCCCGACCTCGTCCGCAACTAGCCAGGACCGTGGGTACATGCCCGCGAGCCGCGCGACGTTCTGGCGCTGATGGGGAAACAGCCGCACGCCGCTGGTAGCCTCTGCGAGGTCGCCCGCCCAGGGGAGGCGCGGTGCGGCGTGCAGGAACCGTGCGACGGTGTTCGGCTCCCCGATCGGCGGCGCCTCGTCGGGGTCGCGCTCGCCCGGCATGGTGTCGGGGGCGCGGGCGAGCAGCGCCTCCTCAACGGCCTCCGGCAGCGGGTAGACCCGGAAGCCGGGGACCTGGCCCCTCCATCGCTGCTCGAACTTGCTCGACCAGAAGGCGAAGTGGGCGGCGGCGTCACCCCAGCTGCTGTAGACGCTGAAGGACTCGAAGTTGCGGGTCCACGCGGTGGCGGACTCGTTGACCGACCCCTGGAACACGACGGCGTCCTGCGCGTCGTCGCGGAGGACCCCGATCTTCTCGTGGAAGTACGGCTTGGTGCCGTCGCCGACGATCGGCTTCCCTTGCTGGTCGACCGCGACGGCGATCTTCACGAAGAGGCGCTTCTCCTTGACGAGCCAGGCCAGCACCTCGATCCGGCGCCGGTCGATCTCGTCGCTGGTCACCAGGCCGGCGGCGAGCCGGTCCGCGAGGGGCCCGGCGGCTATGACGTTGCCCTGGAGGGCCTCGACGTCCTCGTCCCGCAGCTCCGCGCCGCACAGCAGGCGCACGGTCCCCTTGCCGTTGACGAACCGGGACAGGCCTTTCGCCGCGACGGACAGCGACGACGAGCGGAAGTACCCAACGGAGCGCGAGTAGGATGTCGCCCGCTGCAACGCGGGGACGTAGAACCTGTTGAGGACGTCGTCGCCGCTGTCGTAGCCGGGCGGCAGGTCGATCGTGCGCAGGGAGGGCCGGGGGTTGCCCGACCCGGTCACGGAGGTCACCGTCAGAACAGCGCCAAGTCCGGCTCGGCGGGCAGGGCGTCCGGGTCCGGCGGCAGGACGATGTCGTCGAAGAACGAGGTCCTGAGGGAGTCG
>CALMNS010000264.1 GCA_937871635.1 uncultured Solirubrobacter sp. | reverse complement strand
GGGCGCGGCCGCGCGCTCGGACGCATCGCCGCGCTGGTCGCGTTGCTCCTCATCGCCCTGGCGCTCTACGCGATCAACGCGATCTTCCAGCCCTTCCACGCCGACGGCCGCGGGGCCGTCGCGGTCACCATCCCCGCCGGCGCGGACGTCGGCCGCATCGGCGAGATCCTCGACGACCGCGGCGTCGTCTCGAGCGGGCGCGCGTTCCTGCTCAACGCCACCCTGACGGGCCGCCGCGGCGGTCTGCGCCCCGGCCGCTACACGCTGCCGCGCGAGATGTCCAACGGCGCGGCGATCGAGGCGCTCACCCAGGGCCCGAAGGCCAAGGTCATCAAGACCTTCGAGCTCTCGATCCCCGAGGGCCGCTCGATCGAGGAGACGGACGAGCGGCTCGCGGAGACGAGCATCGAGGGCGGCTACGAGAAGGCCGCCCGCTCGAGCGCCGCGCTGCGGCGCGCGCGAGAGCTCGGGCTCCCACGCCGCGCCAGGACGCTCGAGGGCTACCTCTTCCCGGCGACCTACACGCTGCCCGAGGGGACCACCGCGCCCGAGCTCGTCACCCGGCAGCTCCAGGGCTACGAGGACAACACGGCCCGCGTCTCCTACGCCCGGGCCCGCCGGCGCGACCTCTCCCGCTACGAGGTCCTGATCATCGCCTCGATGATCGAGCGCGAGGCCCAGCTCGACCGCGAGCGGCGGCTGATCTCCGCGGTCATCCACAACCGCCTCGAGCAGGGCATCCCGCTCGGGATCGACGCCACCATCCGCTACGCCACCAAGAACTGGACGCGGCCCATCCGCCAGTCCGAGCTCGAGGCCGACGGTCCGTTCAACTCCCGCCTGCGCCGCGGCCTGCCGCCCACGCCGATCGGCAACCCGGGCCTCGCCTCGATCCGCGCCGCCGCCAACCCGGCGAACTCCGACTTCCTCTACTACGTGGTCAAGCCCGGCTCGAAGGGCGCCCACGCGTTCTCCGAGACGGACGCCGAGTTCCAGCGCGACGTCGCCCGCTATCAGTCCGCCCGGGCGAACAACGGCGGCCAGGCGCCTTGAGATGACGCGGCTCGGCGTCGCGGGCTGGCCGGTCGGCCACTCGCGCTCGCCCGCCATGCACAACGCCGCCCTCGCCGAGCTCGGCCTTGCCGCGCAGGACTGGCGCTACCAGCGGCTGCCGATCCCGCCCGCGCTGTTCGCGGAGACCGTCGCCGCCCTGCCCGGGGCCGGCTTCCGCGGGATCAACGTCACCATCCCCCACAAGGAGGCGGCGCTCGCCCTGGCCGAGGAGGCGAGCGCGACCGCCCGCGCCGTCGGGGCGGCCAACACGCTGACCGTCGACGAGCGCACGGGCGCCATTCGCGCCGACAACACCGACGTCGAGGGCCTGCTGGCCGCCATCCCGCCCGAGCACGACCCGCGGGGGCGGACGGCTCTGCTGCTC
>CALMNS010000263.1 GCA_937871635.1 uncultured Solirubrobacter sp. | reverse complement strand
GGTGAGGGCTCGTCACGAGGATGATGCGCTGGTCCTCCGACAAGCCGAGTCGCAGCGATGCGGCCAGCGCGCCGTAGGCCTCGCGGGTCTGGCTCGCCGCGCGCCGCCGCCGGCGACCGTGGGGCAGGACGAGCAGCGGACGCAGCCCCGTGACGGCGCGCAGCTGCCGCGGGCTCGACACGCGCGGAGCGACCACGTCCCGCAGGAGCGCGGCGAGCACAGCGAGGAAGAGCGCCCCGAAGAAGGCGAAGATCGCGTTCTGCACCGGCCGCGGGGACTCGGGGGCCGTCGGCACGGCGGCCGACTCCGCGAGTGACAGCTCATCCCCCGTCGCCGCCTCCGTGACGCTGAGCTCGCTGAGGCGCTGACGGATCGCGCGGAGCTCGTCCGGGGTCCCCTCGCCGCGCAGCCGGACCAGCGCCGACTCGAGGTCCTGGCGCACGCGGGCGAAGCCACGCCGTTGGGCCGAGCGGCGTGCGGCGAGGAAGGTCCGGGTCACCTGGTCGGCGATCGCGGCCGCGCCCGCGGGGTCGCGGTCGCGGCCGCGCAGCTCGACCAGGTTCGCGAGCTCGTCCACCTTCGCGCTGACCTTCGACTCGAGCGTCACGGCCGTCTCGCCCGGCACCCGCTCGGCGGCGCGGCTGAGGACGTCGCGCGAAGTCAGCAGGCGCTGGATCGTCGCGAGCTGGCGGGCCGAGCTCTCGGCGTCCCTGACCTGCAGCGCGCTCCCCGGGTCCTCCAACACGAGGGTCGCCGTCGCGGAGTACGTCTTGGGCAGCAGCAGGGAAACGGCCAGCACGGCGCCGGTCAGCGGGACCACGATGGACGCCATGAGCCAGCCGCTGCTGCGCAGCGCGGACACGTGGCGCGGGACGTCGATGTGCGGCTCGGAATCGAACCGGCTTCCGTCGAGGAACGCTGCGCCACGCTGTTCCATGCGACCATCATCACCTCCCCGCTCCGGCGATCGAACCGGCTCCGACAAACGACCTAGGGAGAACTCCCGACGGGATGCGCGTCCTGCTCGTCTCCAGCTTCGTCCTCCCGCACGCCGGTGGCGTGGAGCAGTTCGTGGGGACGGTCCGGACGCTGCTGGAGGCGCGCGGGTGCGAGGTGCGTGTCCTCGCCTGCCGGCTGCCGGGCGCGGACACGACGGCCGACGTCGTCCTGCCCGCGCGGCACCTCGGCCCGACCGGGTGGCCGGTCCCCGTCGGTGGCTGGCTGACCCTCTGGCGCGAGGTCGGCCGCGCCGACGCGGTGGTGGTGAACAACTCGCTGCACGCGCTCTCGGCGCTCTCGACGCTCGTCGCCAGGCGGCGCGGCGTGGCGGTGCTGCAGGTCGTCCACGGATCCTTCCAGGCGCAGCGGCCGGGGAGCTCCCGCGTCGCCGCCCTGCGGTGGGTGTTCCAGCGCAGCCTGGCTCGCGTGGCGATCCGGCGCTCGCTCGCGGTGTCGGTGTCGCATGCGGGCGTCGAGGGCGTGCGCCGTGCGTACGGCGTGCAGGCCCACCACCTCCCGTTCCCGCTCGCCCCCGTGAGTCCGGCACCCGCGCGTCCCGGGCCGGGCGACGACGAACCGCTCGACCTGGTGTGGGTCGGGCGCTTGGCTCCGGAGAAGGATCCGCGTCTCGCGGTCCTCGCGGTCGAGCGTCTGCGCGAGCGTCGGCCCGCGGTGCTCGCCGTGTACGGCGACGGGCCGCTGCGCGC
>CALMNS010000262.1 GCA_937871635.1 uncultured Solirubrobacter sp. | reverse complement strand
CTCCAGAAGCGGCTCGCCAGCGAGGAGACATTCCTCGACCAGGCCCTGCTCGACGACACCGAGGACGACCTCGACGACGAGGACGGCGCACCGGCGGTCAAGGAGGCGGACGCCGTCCCCCTCACCGCGAAGGACCTGCAGGAGATGCAGGACTACGCCTTCCGGATCACCCAGGTCCACGACAGCAAATTCGAGGCCCTCGAACGGCACCTCGACCAAGCGCGGGGCAACGGCCACAGCACGATCGTGTTCACGCAGTTCACCGACACCCTCGACGCGCTCCGGGACCGGCTCCACCACAGGTACCGCAGCCAGCTCGGGACGTTCACCGGCGACGGCGGCAAGGTGTTCCGCGAGAGCGACGGCTGGACCGACATCGGCAAGCGCGACCTCGTCGAGGCGATCAAGGCCCGAGCGGTCACCGTGCTCCTCGCCACCGACGCCGCCAGCGAGGGACTCAACCTCCAGACCTGCAGCTTCCTCATCAACTACGACATGCCGTGGAACCCCATGCGCGTCGAACAGCGCATCGGCCGCGTCGACCGGCTCGGCCAGGTCAGGGAAACCGTCGTCGTCCGGAACTTCTTCATCGAAGGCACCGTCGAGGAGGAGGTCTACAGGGCGCTCGCGTCCCGCATCGACCTGTTTAGCGGCATCGTCGGAGGCCTCCAGCCGATCCTCGGCGCGGTCGAAGGGGCGTGCCGCGGCGTCTTCAAGGCCGCCGCGAGCGAACGAGCAGCCGCCCGGAAAGCCGGGATCCAGGCCCTCGTCGGCCTGGTCGAGTCCAACCCCGGCGCCGACCTCCCCCTCGACGCCGACGAGGACGCGCTCCCCATCCCCGAGCCCGTCCCCAGCGCTGTCACGCTCGCAGATCTCCGAGAAGTCGTCGTCGAGCGGCTCGGCGCGGTCCTCGACGAGCCGGGCCGCCCCGTCACGACCGACCCGGCGCGGGTCAGCCGCGACCCCGAGTCCTGGGTCGCCCTGGCGACATACGGGCACCCGCGGCTCGACGACGTCCTCGGCAAGCACACCACCGCCGCCCAGACCTCCCTCGTCATGGCCGAGGCGTCGACGCGCGGGCCCGTCATCGCGATGCGCTCGGACACCGCCCCGCCCCGCCCCGCCGCATGCCTCGCCGACGTCGTCGAGCTCGGGCCGTCGGTCAGCCGTTCCGAGGCCGAGGCGAACGCCGAGATGCAGCTCGCCAGGGCCACGGCCAGCCGGCAGGCCCGGTACGACGCCGTAGGGCAGCGCAACCGCCAGGACGCCCGCGAACGGCTCCGCGCCAGGTTCACCGACCTCGCCCGGTCCGTGCTCGCGGACGCAGCCGCAGCCGCCCGCGAGGCGGGCACGACTACCGAGCCCGGGCTCCTGTGGCTCGACCTCAAGGACGAGACGGGGATGCTCCGCTACCTCGACGCTTTCCGCGACCAGCTCCGCGTCAGCAAGGGCGCGCTCCTGCGCCCCGCCGGCGACGACGAGCGCCTGCTCGACGCCGTCGAGTGGAGCCGGCGCAAGTACGGCTACGGGGAGCAGCTCAAGACGCTCGCCGCCGAGATCAAGCGCCTGGGCGCCGCCGGCTGACCCGGGGACCCGACACGCGGCCCGCGGGCGGCTCGCGGCACGCGCAAAGGCCCGGAAAGCAACGCCGGTCAAGAAGGCCTCGAAGCCGAAGGCAACCCCTGCAGCACCGGTCAAACGGCCGACCGATCCCCGTTGTCGCGTGACCGACGTCGAGAAGCGGGCAGCCGCCCCGAGCCTCCTCGCCCGCGTCAGCAGCGCCGAGAAGGAGCTCCGCCGCGAAGGGCTGCCGCCCGCCCGGGTCGAGCGGCTGCGCGAGGACCTGGCCGCCCACCTGGGGATACCAGGGTCGCCCTGCGGGTGAGCGCCTGCTGGTTCCCGGCGTGGCCTGACTCCAGACAGCGACCCGATACAGACGATGCTGGTCGAGCGGACCCTCTAGCG
>CALMNS010000261.1 GCA_937871635.1 uncultured Solirubrobacter sp. | reverse complement strand
CCCGCGCGGCCTCCGCCGGCGGCTTTCTGCCCACCCGGCTGCGCCCGGCGGCGCAGGAGGAACGCAGCGGCCGCGGCCAGGGCGGCGGCCAGGCCGGCCACGGCGATCGACGGGACGGAACGGGCCCGTCGGAAGGTGATTCGCTTCTTTCTCATGCCGCCCCGGTACCCGCTGGGCGGGCCCTCAGCCCGGCCGCACCACGAAGCGGTGGGTGGCACGTCCGCGTCAGGGGTAGGCAGGAGCCAGTACGTCATCCGACTTGGAGGTATTAGATGTCCACGAGTGATCCCGGAGGGTTCACCAGCACCGGGGCCCCGGCTCAGACCGGCGCCGGCGGTGGCGCGTCCGGAGCGAAGGACCAGGCTCAGGAGAAGGCGCAGCAGGCCGCGGGCCAGGCGCAGCAGGTCGCGGGCCAGGCGCAGGACAAGGCCCAGCAGGTCGCGGGCCAGGCCAAGGAGCAGGCGCAGCAGGTCGCGGGCGAGGGCAAGCAGCGCGCCAAGTCCCTGGTGGACAGCCGCTCGACCCAGGCCGGCGAGCAGGTCGCCACGCAGGCCAACGACATCCGCACGATCGGCCAGAAGCTTCGTGAGGAGGGCAAGGAGGGGCCGGCGAAGCTGGCCGACCAGGCCGCCGACCGGGCAGAGCGCGTCGGTGGGTACCTCAAGAGCTCCGACGCCGATCGGATCCTCCACGACATCGAGGACCTGGGTCGCAAGTCGCCCATGGCCGTCATGTTCGGAGGGCTCGCGCTCGGCTTCGCGGCGTCGCGGTTCCTCAAGGCGTCGTCGTCGCAGCGCTACCAGCAGCGCAGCTCGGGCATGTACGGTGGCGCGGCCGGCGGCCAGCGGCCGAACTACACCCCGCCCGCGCTCTCGGAGCGCTCGACCGGCACCGACGGCCCGTCGATGGACCTCGGCGACCGTCCGGGCCCGGCCACCGGCGCCGGGGCCACCCCGCTGCCGCCCGCCACTCGCGGATCGGCCGGAGGGCTCTAGGAGCGATGAGCGTCAGCTCCAGCTCAAGCTCAGGCTCCGGTCGGCCGCCTGACGCCGACAACTCGCTTCCCGAGCTGCTCAAGCAGCTCTCGGAGGAGACCCAGACGCTTGTCCGTCTCGAAATCGCGCTCGCCAAGGCGGAGATGACCGAGAAGGGCAAAAAGGCGGGCAAGGGCGCCGGACTCTTCGGGGCCGCCGGCCTCCTGGGCCTCGGCGCCTTCGGGGCGTTGACGGCGTGCCTCATCGCGCTGCTCGCGACCCTGATCGATCACACGTGGCTCGCCGCGCTGATCGTGACCCTCGTGTACGCGGTCATCGCCGCGGTGCTGGCCAAGCGCGGGCAGAAGGAGATCAAGCAGGCCGGCCCGGCTGCTCCAGAGCAGACCATCGAAACTCTCAAGGAGGATGCCCAGTGGGCCAAGACCCTGAAGTGATCCGCGAGGAAATCGAGCGGACCCGTGCGGAGATGACGCAGACCGTCGACGCGCTCGGTTACAAGGCGGACGTCAAGAGCCGCGCCAAGGAGAACGTCCAGGACAAGGTGGATTCAGTGAAAGATCGCATCACAGGAGCGGCCAACACGGTCACCGGAACGGTGACCGAGAAGGCCAGCGCGGTGACCGGCACGGTGTCGGACAAGACGAGCTCCGCCACCGGCACCCTCTCGGACAAGACCCCGGACGCCGGCCAGGTCAAGGCGAAGGGCAAGCAGGCGGTCAGCATCGCCCAGGGCAACCCCCTCGGGCTCGCGATCGGCTCCGCCGCCATCGGCTTCCTGGCCGGGATGATCATCCCGGAGACCCAGAAGGAGCATGAGGTGCTCGGCGAGATGGCCGACACCGTCAAGGACCAGGTCCGCGACACCGCCTCCGAGGCGGTCGATCGCGGCAAGCAGGTGGCTCAGGAGGTCGCGCAGACGACCACCGAGACCGTCAAGGAGACCACCCAGTCGGCGGCGCAGGAGCACGGCTCCGCGCTCAAGGACAGCGCGGCCGAGTCCGCGCAGCAGGTCCGCCAGCAGGCGTAGCGGTTCGCAGTACGGCGGCCCGGGGCCTCCCCGGGCCGCCCGCTTCGCGGCCGAGCGGCGTGGGCTTCGGGCCCGATTGTTGGGCTCAGGCGAAGCTCGGTTGCGCTGCCGTTATCCGGCGCATCGGGAGTCCGTTGCGGCGGCGCCGATGGGTAACTCCGCGGTTCCCTTACCACACGGAACCCCGGAGGACCACCATGGCCAGAATCCCCCTCGAGCCGCAGGACCATCGTGCCGTCGAGCGCGACCGTCCCACCGGCGATCGTCCCACCGGCGATCGATCGACCGGCGCACGGGCCGCGGCCGGCCAGCCGCACCGCAAGCGAGGTCTCGGCTGGTTGTGGCTGGTGCTCGGCCTCCTGGCTCTCGCCGCCATCATCGCCGCGCTGGCCGGCGCGTTCGACGGCAACGACGACCCCGAGCGCCCGTCCGGCCAGGCGCAGCAGCAGGCCGACCCGAACGCCGGAGCGGGAGCCGGCGCCGGCGCCGGCCAAGAGGCGACCGGCGGCGCGAGCGACGCCGGGCGACTGGTCGCCGGCGGCACGTCGCTGCTCCCCGTCCCGAGCGGCGGGCTGAGCGAGTACGTCGGTGAGCAGGCGCGCGGCGAGAACGTCCGCGTCCTCTCCGTCGTCTCCAACGCCGACGATCCCGAGGCGCTCGAGGGCTTCTGGGTCGGCACGAGCGACCAGGACCGCACCTACGTCGAGTGGGGCGGCGACGTCGGCACGGACGAGGCCGACTACCGCCCGGAGGTGGGCGAGCGGGTCAACCTCACCGGCCCCGTGCGTCCCGCCCCCCAGGACCCCGCCCAGACGCTCAACCTGAGCGACACGGACGCCGAGCTCGTGCGCAGCCAGGGCGGCTACATCAACGCCGACGAGGTCACCCCGGTCGAGGGCTGAGCCGGAATCGCCGCCGTCCGGGCCGTCCCGTCGAGGACGGCCCGGCGCGGTCGGTCGAGGCGGCCGTCTCGCTACACGCCCGCCGGTCGGAGGCCCCCGGCGCCCGCGCGCCAGTCCTGCCCGATCTCCCGGATCAGCGGCGGGTAGACGATCAGGTGGCGGAACGGCAGGATCGCCGCCATGTAGGCGGTCCCGAGCCACCCGTTCGGCTTCACGTAGACGGCCATCTCGCCGCGATAGCCGCCGGTCCCGTCCGGGACCCAGCCGATGTGCATGAGCCCGTGGACGGTCCGGTTGACGATCTCCGCCGCCCACTCGTCGTCGAGCAGGAAGAGCGAAGTGAAGGGCAGCGTGTCGAACTCCGGGCCGGGGGCCTCGAGGAGATCGGCGGGCAAGCGGTCGCGGAGGGTCGGCCGCTGCGACCCGCGCCGGGCGTCCGGATCGTCCCAGCCCAGCAGCTCCCCGACCTTCCAGCGGATCGTGAAGAGCGCGCGGGCGGCGCGCGACGGGTTCGTCGACGTGTCGCCGGCGGCGAAGTACCGCACCAGCCGGTCGAAGTCGTCCGGGCCGCCCGGCGTCGGCAGCGCCCACACGTCCTCGAGCCGGAAGTCGCGGGCGAGCTCGTGGATCCGCCAGGGCCGGGAGGTGTGCACGGTGTTCGGGATACGCATGCGACTGGAACCTCTATCCATACAATGGTGTATGGATGGAGGTTAGGCGCCGTCGCGACCGGTGTCAACGCCGCGCCGGACGCGGTAGAGAGAAGGGCCATGGCTCCCCCGACCCGCACGCCTCGTAGCCGCTGGATCGAGGAAGGGCTGCGGGCCCTCGCCGCCGGCGGCCCGGACGCCGTGCGGATCGAGCCGCTCGCCCAGGCGCTCGGCGTTACCCGGGGCGGCTTCTACTGGCACTTCGCCGACCGCCGCGCGCTGCTCGAGGAGATGCTCGACACCTGGGAGCGGGCGAGCACCGACGAGGTGATCGAGCGCGTCGAGCGCAAGGGCGGCGACGCCAGGGCCAAGCTGCGGCTGGCGGGCGCCCTCACCTTCACCGAGTGGCTCGCGCCGATCGACCTCGCGGTCCGCGACTGGGCCCGCCGCGAGGCGGCGGTCGCCGAGCGCCTCCGCCGCGTCGACAACCGGCGGATGGAGTACCTGCGCCTGCTGTTCGGCACCTTCTGCCCCGACGAGGAGGAGGTCGAGGCCCGCTCCATGCTCGCCTTCGCGCTCCTGATCGGCAACCACTTCATGGCCACCGACCACGGCGCGCGCAGCCGCGCGGAGGTGCTCGACCTGGCCGTCAGGCGGCTCCTGGCGTGATTGCCGGGCGCGCCGCTCAGGCCGCCTGCGACCCGACCGCGACGTTTGGCGTCGGTCAAGCCGTGTCCGCGTGTGACCGAGGCCGGTCGAGCTTGGTGGGTGAAGGCGCCGACGTTGCCTAGTGTCCTGATTCGTTGATTCGTGTGCAGTAGCGGGCGATCGATTCGAGGATCTGGTCGGCGGTCTTGGTCCAGACGTAGGGTCTTGAGCCGGGCTGGGTTCGGCGGAGACCGGGTTAGTTGGTTTCCGATTCCTCTCTGATGAGAGCCGGCGTAGCCGGTGTCAATCGGTCGTGAGGATCTGCGAGTGCTTGTTCGAACTCCGCGGGCGGCCGGTCGCCGAGCGCTTCGTGCAGGCGGGCGCCGTTGAACCAGCCCACGTATTCGACGATCGCGAGCTCGAGCTGCGTGCGGGTTCGCCAGACGCGATCGGCGATCAGCTCGGTCTTCAACGAGTCGACGAACGACTCGGCCAGGGCGTTGTCAAACGCGTTTCCGACAGACCCGATCGAGGCGAGAACGCCGTGGTCGTCGAGGACCTGCCCAAAGGCGTAGCTGGTGTATTTGAGAACCGGCGTCGGAGTGATGAATGAGCTCGACATCGGCGCCGCCCTGACGACGCGCGAGCGCCATGCGCGCACCGATCTCGTTCTCGACGCGCTGCATGTGCGGCGCGAGCTGCCAGCCGACCACCCGGCGGGAGTAGACGTCGATGACAACGAGAAAGAGCACGAGGCCCTCCCAGCAGCGCAGGTAGGTGAAGTCCGCGACCCAGAGCCGGTCCGGGCTCGGCCTCGAACCGCCGCTCAACCAGGTCCGGGCTTCGGGTAGCGACCGGATCGGGCAGTGTGGTCCGCAATGGCTTGCCGCGCCGCTTCGCGCCGCAGATTCCGTGCGCGCGCATCAACCGCTTCACACGGTCACGGCCGACCTCGATGCCCTCACGCTTGAGCGCGAGCCAGGTCCGGCAACGCAAGCCCCGGTAATCGGGGCTTTCGTGCCATGGGCCGTACTGGGCTCGAAACGGCTAAGGCG
Source organism: uncultured Solirubrobacter sp. (assembly GCA_937871635.1). Classification (GTDB taxonomy): domain Bacteria; phylum Actinomycetota; class Thermoleophilia; order Solirubrobacterales; family Solirubrobacteraceae; genus JACCYI01. The sequence continues at coordinate 7,367 of CALMNS010000261.1, read as the reverse complement.
GGTGCGGTCCGGTGCTACTTGGCTCTACAGCGTGCGCTCAGTCGTCTGAGGTGCTGTGAGATTCGCTCCGATTGCTACCACGAACGTTACCTCGACCGGTCCGGGGTGCATGATGGTCGCCAGTGCACGATCTCGTCCTCGCAGCAACGGACGGCGCCAGCACGGTCAACCTGCCGACCGTCATCATCGCCGGCCTCGCCCTCCTGGTCGCGATCTATGGCGCGGGCTCTCAACCGTCAACGCTCGACGGGAGCGCGCGCGGGAGGCGACTCGAAGAAGGAGCGAGATCGAGATCGGACTTGGGGAGGAGCGCGGAATCGGCGACCCAGGCGACGAGCCCAGGGTCGGCGAAACCGTCCTCTGTCGACACCACTTGGTCATCACGATCTCCAATCGTGGCGAGGCTCCGGAGTATGTCTACGAGATCCGGCTCGAGAGCGAGACCCAGCCGGCTATCTACGTCGTGGTGCGCCGTGCCGAAGGGACGGTCGAGGTCAGGCCTCGGGATCAGCAGGCGTTCTTCTTGCCGCTCGACGGATCCAAGGCGTTCGACTGGCAGGGCCGCTTCCGGGTGATGGTCAAGCTCGCCAACGGCGTGGTCATCCGGTCGCCTTGGGCAGAGCCGCCGCACCCTCCGGAGCATGGCCTCCCGTTTGTGATCCCCGACCTGGACGCTGTCCCCGACGATCAGGTCATAACGATTCGGCCTGCCGACCTCAGCCCGGAGTGACCGACCCTTCCCTGCCGGTCCGGGGGTCCCCGGCGGCGAACGCGGTGGCCACCATCGCGGCCTCGTGCGCGGACGGGGCGTAGTCGGCGTAGATCTGAGTCGTCTGCACGTCGCGGTGGCCCAGCCACTCCTGCAGAGTCCTCATCGGCACGCCGGCCGCGGCCATGCGGGTGCCGAAGGTGTGTCTCAGGCAGTGGAAGGTCAACGCCTCGTCGAGCTGGGCGGCCCTGAGCGCCTTGCGGTATCGCTTAAGGATCTCGGCCTTGCTGATCGGTGTCCCGTCTAGCGGGTGGCCGAACACGAGGTCGTCGTCGCCGGGGTTGCGCGTGGTCGTCGAGAGGCGGTCGAGCTCGACGGCCACGGCGTCAGCCATCGGGACGGATCGGGTGGAGCGCCTGGACTTCGGGGTGCCGAACTCGCCGAGCACGTGGTTCTGCCGGACTCGGATGCGGCCGGCGGTCCAATCCACGTCGCGCCATCTGAGCGCGACGAGTTCGCCCAGGCGTAGCCCGGTCATGGCGGCGGTGAGGTAGAGCGCCCGATCGATGTGCTGGTACGGCCCGGGGCGGGCGTTGTCGGCCAGTGCGGTGACTTCGTGCGGGTCGAGGAACCGGATGTCCTCGCTGATCGGCTCGGCGGCCGGGAGGTCGACGCGGCGGCACGGGTTGCTCCTAACCCATTCCTTCCGCTCGGCGAGGTTGAACAGCGCGGACAGATGGATCATGTAATTCCTGATCGACTTGACGCTGAGCGGTCGCGGCTTGCCGGTCGAGGCGGGCTTCCGGCCCTCCTCGAGTAGCCGCATGAAGTCGGCAACGTCCTCGGGGGTGATCGTGTCGACCGGCCGGTCGCCGAAGTGCGGCTCGAGCCAGATCTTAAGAACGGACTCGACGGCGACGATCGACGCGCGCTTGCGTCCCTGCCGGCGCTGCTGCTCGACGTAGCGGTCGCCGAGGTCGCGGATCGTGAGCTGGACGCCCACGGCGGGCGCGACGGTCACCGTGGCGATCAGGCGCCGCATCTCGGCCTCGGCCTGCGGTCGCGTGAGTCCGTCGCGACTGCCGGTGGCCCGCTTGGGGCCGATCGCGCGCTTGACTTGGCGGCCGTTTGACCGCCAGTGACCGATCCACGTCTCGCGGCCATTGCGGTCTGCCCGGGTCTGTCCGATGAACTGTGTGTGGTCGTGGTGAGCGATCCGGTGCTGGTCGCCGGGCCGGTCGCGACGGGAGCCCCGGAGGGGCGAGCGTCGTGGCCGGCCCGGCGGGCGGCCCAGAAGGAGACCCATCACCATGAGCACGATGCAGTCCAAGCGGCGCCCTCAGAGGGGCGCCAAGCCCGTCGAGCCGGCTGAGGAGGTCGTCGACCGCCTCGCTGAGCTGCTGCCCGAGGGGGCGCTTGATGACGCCGTCCGCGGCCTGAAGCCTGAGGAGCTGTCCGGCCCGGGGGGCCTGCTCTCGCAGCTCGCCGGGCGGGTCGTCGAGGCGGCGTTGGAGGCGGAGCCGACCGAGCACCTTGGGCACTCGCCCGGAGGGCGGCCGCAGGGCCGAAACGTCCGCAACGGCGCGAGCTCAAAGACGGTGCAGAGCGACCTCGGGCCGGTCGAGATTCGCACGCCGCGCGACCGCGAGGGCAGCTTTGAGCCGCAGATCCTGCCCAAACGCGCGACGCGGCTGGCGGGCCTGGATGAGAAGGTCCTCGGGCTCTACGCCGGCGGGATGACCGTTCGTGACATCTCAAGCCACCTGAGCGAGCTCTACGGCACCGAGATCGGCCGCGACACCATCTCGCAGATCACCGACGCGGTCCTCGAGGACGTCGCGGCGTGGCGGACCCGGCCCTTGGACCCGGTGTATCCGATCGTCTACTTCGACGCGATGCGAGTCAAGGTCCGCGAGGACCGCTCGGTCCAGAACCGCTGCTGCTCCCTCGCGCTCGGCGTGACCTGCGACGGCGAGCGCGAGGTTCTCGGCCTGTGGTGGCAGGAGACCGAGGGCGCGAAGTTCTGGCTCGCCGTCCTCAACGATCTGCAGCGCCCGGCATCCAGGATGTCCTGATCGCCTGCGTCGACGGGCTCACCGGCTTCCCCGATGCGATCGAGGCGGTCTTCCCGCAGACCTGGGTGCAGACCTGCATCGTCCACCTCCTCCGCGCCTCGCTGCGCTACGTCAACTACCGCGACCAGCGCAAGGTCGCCGCCGCGCTGAAGCCGATCTACACCGCCGCTAACGCCGACGCCGCGCTCTCAGAGCTCGATGCCTTTCAAGCCGAGTGGGGCGAGCGCTACCCCGCCACCGTCGCCGCCTGGCGCACCTCGTGGACGCACGTGACGCCGTTCCTGGCGCTGCCCGGCGAGCTGCGCAAGGCCGTCTACACCACCAACACCATCGAGGGCCTGCACCGCCAGATCCGCAAAGCGATCAAAACTCGCGGGCACTTCCCCGACGAGCAGGCCGCGACCAAGCTCATCTACCTCGCCCTCATCAAGGCCGACGCCAAGTGGCAACGCAACCGGACCTGGACAGCCGCGCGCGCACGCCTCAAGATCCACTTCGAAGACCGCTTCCCCGGCTAACCAACAACAAGTCGCCGCGGCTCACACACAGTTCACCGGACAGCCTCGTCTGCCCTGACGTAGAGCGAGCCCGTGCCGTACGAGCGACGCGCAGCCATCTAGGTGCCCTTCACGGGCGAAAGCATCTCACGCGTCCCGGCGCTCATCAGGCGCCCTCTCCGCCCAGCATCACCTCGGACCCCCTCCAGGCGCCGCGCCTGCTCTCCTGCTCACGCCTGCCCCATCGTCCCGCACTTGGTCCGCTTCGAATTCTCTCGACCTCTGCCGTCATCCGCTCCATCTTGTCCTTCCCCTCTTCATGTCCATCCACGCCTTCTGACCACTCGATTCACCCGCCCTCGAACCCCCCTGACCACCTTCCACTTCCAGGACTGATCCGACCTCACCCTCCCCCTCCTTTTGGAACTCACGTAGGGAGGTCGGATGCAGGACCCGCCCCAAACACCCCCTCTGAGCAGGAGATTCGAGGGCAGCCGCTGTTCCACGCGATGAACAGCAAAGTGAACAGCAGAGTGCACAGCTAGTACTTGCTGCTAGCGCTACTGGTGCGAAGCGAGGCGGGGCGGCACCGGGTTCGCTTCGCCGGCCTACGGGAAGAACTGCCGGGCGAGCCGGGCGTGGCGCGCCGCGAGTTGTGCCGCCGCGTCATCGGCGCCTCCTCCGCGCCCTCCCATCGCCCTCGGGCCACCCTCCGCGCCGCCCTCCTGTACGACTGCGGGCTCCTCGGCCTTCAACGTCGCGGCCAGCGCCCGGCCTCCCTCCGCGTCCTTCTGATTCGCGTTCGCCTTCTGCTCGGCCTGCTCGGCCCGCTGGCGGTTGATGGTCGTACCGAAAAGTAGTCCAGCCGCTGCAAAGGCGACCGCCTCGACGGACGCGAACACCCACGCAATTCGGGTCCACTCCGTTTCCTTGGCATCCGACATCACGATCAGGTAGACCGCGAATCCGATCCAAACGGCCAGCGCCACGACCGCGGTGATGAGTGCGAGCTTGGTCGGAGCCGCGGCGGTCGCTTTCGACTCGCCCCTTGCTTCGGCGCTCTCGCCGGTCGCCGGTACGGCGGGGTCCAATGCGGGCTCTGCCATGGTCGCTTCCCTCCCCTTTGAGTCGGACTTGACGACAATTCCCTGCTCGGTAGCGAACCGCCGTAGCGGCGCTCCGATCCGGCGCCAGAGCGGCACCTCGCCCGGTGCGTCCGGCGCACGGCCCGTGATGACCAGCATCTGGCTGGCCGCGTCGACGTGCGGCGCGAGCTCTTGTAGGCGGGCGTGGACGGCGGCCAGCGTGGCGGTGTCGCCGTTCGGCCCGGCGGCATCGAAGCCCGTCGTGGCGTGTTCCGAGAGCCTGCGCGCGGCCCGAATGAAACTGCGGTGGAGCAGCGGCAGACCGGCCTGCTGGAGCCCGGCCAGTTCGGCGAGCGCGTCGGCGTCGCGTAGCTGGAGCGCGGCGCACTCCGCCGCGATGACGCGGAGGTCCGAAACGTCCGGGTGCCTGGTCGCAATCCGCAGCGCGGCGCGCTCGATCTCGTGCAGTTGCGCCGGCTCGTCGCTCGTGGCCAGCAGGACGAACAGGAGCACGACGGCTGTCGTGACATCGTCCAGGCGCTGCGCGTCGTGGAGGGAGACGCCCTGCAACCGGAGCGTCGTGGCCGCCTCCTGAACCCGGCCTCGCTGGAGGTACTCGAGCGCCAGCTCCACCCGCTCGTCGAGCACGACGACGTCGGCCGCGAGCCTGCGGTCGAGCCGGACCAGCTTTACGCCGGCCCCCGACGCATAGGCGACGTTCATCGGGAACGCCGCCGGGGCGGTGAGCTGGAGAAACTGCACCCCCGCGGCATGCTTCGTCAGTTCCAGCCGCAGCTCGTCGGCGGACTGCATTAGTGCCGACGAGAGCGATGTCCTGCGGGACCGCTTCGCGGAGTCGAGCGACGATTGCACATAGAACCGAAGCGCCGTCCGCTGCTGATCGAGCAGCGTCGAGCCCGAGGGCGGGCGCTCGCGCGGCGTCGTGTCGCCCTGCAGCGTGATACGGACGCTCGTCCGCGGCCGTAGCTCGGTCGACGCCTGGAGCACTCGGCCGTCTGGCAGGTGCGCGATGAACGTGACCTCGCCGGAAGGTGCGGCGTAGTAGCGGCCGTCGGCCGAGACATAGCCGAACAGAGACCCGCCGGCCGCCCGCACCTCGACCGGTACGGCGTAGCGGGCCGGCACGTCGATCGCGAGCGGGAGCACGACCGACGCCCACGCCGTCCCAGCGCCCGAGGGCGTGTCGTGCGCGCGCTCGGCCAGACCTGCGTTGCCGCTCTCATTCTCCGACATAGTGCACTTCGACCTTCCAGTGGGTCGCGGAGGGCATCACGACGAAGTCGTTCTCCTGGTCGAAGCGAGCCGGAGGCTGCGGCACGTTGTTAAGGCGGAGCCGGTACTTGCCGCTCTCGACGGTTAGCTCGGACGGGTGCGGCACAAGCGTGACGTTGCAGTGATGCGTCGCCACGCTCGCCTTCCTGAGTTTAAGCAGCGCGGCCTCTGCCTCGCCGGCGGCGCCGGCGGGGTCGAGCTCGATCCGGATCGTGACCGGGATGCTTTCGGGCCAGTGGAAGGGGACGTCCATGAAGGTCCCGACCCCCTCGGTCGTCGCCCTGATCTTGCGCGCATAGACCTCGTTCGAGGCGCCCGCCTCCGACTCGACACCACGCGCGATGGCCTCAAGGAGGCGGTTCGCCGACACGCAGAAGCCGCCGTCGTCGTCGAGGTCGACGGCCCCTCCGTCGACACCCGCCATGAGCGCCTTGCAGAACATCGTCCCGTGCTCGAGTACCGTCGCCTCGGGCAAGGTGTAGGAGCTCTGGTCCGGGGCCGCCCCGTAGAAGACTTTTAGGTGCGTGCGGAGCGTCGCATCCTCCCTCTTCCACTTGATCGGCTTGAGCGGGCTGGCGTCGGCGGCGTCGAATTGCGCGTCTGTCGTGAAGCGGCAGGCATCGACGAAGATGAAGTCAGCGTAGGCGCGCTTGGTGCCGATCGCCTTGCGAACGTGGTCGAGGTCCAGGGCGTTACCCAGCGCGCCGGACCCTGGCTCGTCGTAGTCCTCCAGCAGCAGGACACCGCCCCCGTAGAGGCTCTCGGTCCCGTGCCCGGCGACGTACAGCAAAGCGATGTCCTCCGTGCTGACGTCGCAGCGCTTCGCCCACTCTGAGACCGCCAGCTTCACGTGCTCGGCATCGGCCGGGCCGGCGACCTCACCGGCGACCGTGAGCGCCGTCGCAGCCTCGTCGTCGATCGGCGAGAGCAGCACCTCGAGGGAGCCCAACGTGACGCCGGGGTGGTTCCACCTCGTGCGGAGCCATTCGGCGAAGCGCGCCGCGGAGATGGCGGGCCCCGCGATCGATCTCAGCACGGGATCCGTCGAGTGCGGGTAGTGGCTCACGCCGATTACGAGCCCGTGCAGACATGCCACTCCGCTCACTCCCCGGCGCTCATCGCCTTCATCGGCCGACACTACCGAGGCGCCGTGTGCACGACAAGCCGTTCTGTGATGAGCAGCGCGATGTTGCGGTGATCGACGCGCTGGCGCTTGAACTCACAGTTGACGACGCGATCTGCAGTCGAGGGTCTCGCGCGGCGAGCTGCTCATACTTGCGGTTGGCGTGCTCAGACGCGTTGGCGTGCAGCTTCGTGCCGTCGATCGCGATGACTCCGACGTTGACCAGACCGGCTTCGGCGCCGAGCGCGAGCACGTCGCCGAACAACCCGGCGAGGGCGGTCTCGTGGCGCTGGCGGAATCGCGCGATCGTCGTGTGGTCCGGTGCCTGGTTCGCGGTAATCACCCGGACTGCGACGTCGTCGTGGCAGGATCTTCGGCTCGCCGCGCGTTCCAGTCTTGCCGTCCTCGCTGACGACCGTTGCTTGCAAGCGCATTGTGCCGTTGGCCGGGCGCACGCCGAGTAGCCACATCTTCACGTTGTCGGGGGGTCGCCCACCGTGACGCTAGGCGGGACCGAAGCTGGACCCTCGGATAGATGATGCGGCTATCTGCCGATACGATGCCCCTACCTACGCTAAAGGGGCG
>CALMNS010000260.1 GCA_937871635.1 uncultured Solirubrobacter sp. | reverse complement strand
GCGATCGGCGGCCAGCCGCCCATCAGCCGCGCTCACAACCTCCCAAGGCAGGACACCTAGCCAGCGCAGCCATAGGCCCAGGCCTGATCACCCGGTGAGCTTCGCGAACGGTCGCCGTCCGCCGCGCTGCTCGGCGAAGCGGCTCAGCAGGTCTCGCTCGCCGTCGCGCGGCGACCAACTCGCCGGCCCCGGCGTCGAGCTGGCGCCAGGTGACGAGGAGGTCGTTGGGTCGGCGAGCTGCCAGATGTAGCGCCCCCCAGTGAGCGACGGGCTCGCCCGCGCCGAACCGGGCGTACTCCTTGAGCCGCCGGCGCAGACGCGCCGCCGCGACGTTCGCAGCCTACGGCCGCTCCGCCGAGGCCACCGAAACGACGAGCGGCCCCCGGAGGGGCCGCTCGCGCTACTTCTCGAACTATTCCCCAGCTCTTGGCGCAGTTGGGCGGGGGATCGCGGGGGTCGAGCCCTCAGCGTCGCGTCCCCACCGCGAGCAGGTACTCCTGCTCGAAGCGGCCGCGGTCCGGGGTGCCCAGGTTCCACCGGTCGCAGAAGCGGTCGAGCGCCTCGTCGAACGCCGCCTCCTGGCCGGCGCGGGCGGCGTTGGCGCGGGCCGCGATCGTCGGGCCGTAGTAGGCCTTGAAGTGCTCGGCGTAGTCGCGCGGCCGCTCGAAGGCGGTGATCTCGAGCGTCTCGCGCTCCAGCGTGTGGAAGCCGACGCGGTTGCCGAAGAGCCCGGCCAGGTGCTCCTCGCTGCCCCACAGGGGCGGCGGCTGGGCGCCCGGGGGAGGCGGCGGCGCGAACGGCTTCATCGTGGCGAGCAGGTCGCCGAGCATCCCCTCCGGGGTCCAGCTCAGCAGCCCGATCGTGCCGCCGGGGCGGCAGACGCGGACGAGCTCGTCTGCGGCGGCCTGATGGTGCGGCGCGAACATCACGCCGATCGACGACATGACCACGTCGAAGGACCCGTCCTCGAAGGGCAGGGCCTCGGCGTCGGCCACGACCCAGTCGAGGGCGAGGCCCTCGGCCTCCGGACGCTTCCGGCCCGCCTCGAGCAGCTCAGGGGTCAGGTCGCTCGCCGTGACGCTCGCGCCGCGCTGTGCGGCGGGGATGGCCGCGTTGCCGGTGCCCGTGGCCACGTCGAGGACGCGGACCCCCGCACCGATCGGGCAGGCGTCGACCAATCGCGGCCCGATGGGCAGCAGGAAGGTCTCGACCATCCGGGGGTAGTCGCCCGTCCCCCACATCGCGCGATGCCGCGCCTTGAGCTCTGGATCCGCCACGTCGACGTGCACTTGAGTCCTCCCTCGGTTCGGGGATGCCGCTCGGGTACGCAGAGCATCCGCCCTCGCGGCCGCCGGCACATCGGGAGAACTCCCTATCCGGTGCCCGCCTTCACGGGGCGCGCCCTACGACGGCGCGACCGTCCCGGATCCCGAGGGGATCATCACCGGGGGCCACGAGAACCAGACGGCCCGGACGGTCGCCGTCGACGAGGGCGAGACGCTCAACGCCCCGGCGGCTGCAGACGATGTTCGAGCAGATCATCGCCAACCACCGCGCCGGCGGCTGGCGCCGGCTCAAGCGAGAGGCCTGACCGCCGGCTGGGCCCCGCCCCGGACCGGGGCCGCCGCCGTCCGGCCGACGCGCCAGTCGAACAGACCGCGCGTCCCGGTGATCGCGAAGACGCGCTGGATCGCCTCCGAGCCGGGCTTGAGCGTCAGGCGGTGTCCGTTGCGGGCTGCGTCGTTGCGCAGGCTGATCAGCAGCCGGAGGCCGGAGGAGTCCATGAAGGTGAGGTGACGGAGATCGACGACGATCTGCTCGAAGCCGGCGTCGCGCAGCTCGCGCACTTCGCGCTCGAGGGCGTCGATGCTCGAGAGGTCGAGCTCCCCGCGGGGGACGACGGCGACCTCGCCGCGGTCGGGGGTCACGGAGACGGAGAACGGCACGTACGGCTGGTACGGCTGATACGGCTCCTGGGGTGCGACGGACACGATGACATCCCCTTCAGGCGCGGCGGAATGAAAGGGCGTCCCGCCTGCGCGTACCACGCGCATGGGTCCGGCCTGAGGAAGTGCCGGCGGCGCCCGTCCGAGCGCGTCGACGGGGTCAGTCTAGACGCCGGCGGACGGGTCGGCC
>CALMNS010000259.1 GCA_937871635.1 uncultured Solirubrobacter sp. | reverse complement strand
TCCTCGAGCTGCGCCTCCAGCGCGGCGCGCTGCGCCTCGTCGACCGGCTGGGGGGCGAGGTTGGCGAGAATGCCGCTCAGCGCGTGCAGCTGCGTGCGGACCTCGGGCTGCGTCGCGCGCGCGGCGAGCGCGGCCACCGCGGCGGAGAGCCGGTCCGGCTCCACGGCCGTCGTCATGTGCGGGCAGCCATCGCATCCACCTACCGGTCGATTGGTACGTTACCCGTCGCGCCTGCCGCCGGCAAGCGCACGCCATGCTCACGCCCTCCGACGAGTCCTACACGCACCAGCTCGTGGCGCCCGCCGCGGTGACGGTGCATCCGGAGCCCGGCTGGGCGGAGCGCTGCTACCACCTGCTGCACGTCGGCGGCGCGACGGTCCTCCACGCCGGCCGAGCGGTGTACGCCCACGCCGGGCGCCGGACCGGCTTCGCCGGCGTCAGCACCGGCGAGGTCCAGCACGCGCTGCGGCTCGCCGAGCCGTTCGCGCCCGGCGACGACCCGGATCGCCCGACGATCGGCGGGCTGCGCATCGAGGCGACCCGGTCGCTCGAGGAGATCCGCCTGGTCCTCGACGAGCCGGGGTTCCCGGTCGCCTTCGACCTGACCTACCGCGGCCGGTTCGCTCCCGCGGCGACCGAGCCCAACCGGATCGAGCGCGACGGCCGCGTGGTCACCGAGTACATGAACCTGTTCCAGTCGGGCCTGTACTCGGGCACGGTGGTGGTCGACGGGGTCCAGTCGCGCCTCGAGAACCGCGCCGGCTTCCGCGACCGGGGCTGGGGCCTGCGCAAGCACGAGGGCGCGCCGCGTCGCGGGCTCGTGACCGCGTGCTTCTGCGAGCTGCCGGACGAGGCGCTCTACGCCATCCTCTACGAGACGGCCTCCGGCCGGCGGGTGTTCACCAACGGCTGGCGGCTCGACGAGCGTGGCGTGGCCGACACCGTCACTCGCGCCGAGCACGACCTCAGGTGGGACGGCACGCTGCTGGCGGGCGGCCGCCTGCGCCTGGGGTTCGCCTCCGGCGCCGAGCGCACGGTCGACCTCGAGGTCGTCGGCCGGCTTTACCTGAGCACCGCCGGCTATACGGCCGACGAGTCGCGCACGGCTCCGGGCAGCGAGCGCCACGACGTCACCGACCCCCGGGTGGTGGCCCGACTCGACGGGCAGAACGACAACGCCTGCCGCTTCACCGTCGGCGGCGTCGAGGGGCACGGCTACGTCGAGACCGGGCTCGGGATTCACGACCGCTACCGCCCCGGAGGGGCGCGTCCTCAGTCCGGGGGCCGGTAGCCGGGCAGCCCGTCCGGGAGCGTCCCGCGACCCACGTAGCCGCGCGGCCACCCCGCCGGCGGTTGGTGGATCGGGTGCTCGGCGCGCCGCTGACCGAACCACAGAAGGTGGCGGCGGGTGAGGAAGCGCCAGCCCTCCTCGCCGCGCACGTAGCGATCCCGATACAGGATCGACTGGTCCACGAACTCGTCGCCGAGGTCGAGCTGCGCCCAGCAATAGACGCTCCCGCCGGCCTCGTCAGGCCCGAGCAGGTCGACGACGTGGTTGCCGACGAAGTGCACCGTCGGGCCCTTGCGAAACCACCGCGTGGCCTCCCGGCGGACCGTGTGGACGTCGATGTCGGGCGCGCCGGCGGGGGTGTCGGTCTCCGCCCACAGCGACAGCAGCAGTTCGCGGTCGCGCGAGTCCTGCGCGTACGCGTAGCGGTACGCGAGCTGGCGGATCTCGTGCACCGCCCACAGGCGCTCGAGGCGCTCGGCGTCGCCGGGGGTCACCGGCGGCCTCGCGGACGGACCGGCAGGGCCTTGAGCTGGCGCATCATCGCGTTGCCCTGGAACTCGACCTCGCCGGCGCCGGTGGCGAGCGCCATCTCCGGGAACCGCTCGGCGAGGCCGGCGAGGGCGAGCCGGCCCTCGAGCCGCGCGAGCGCCGCGCCGAGGCAGAAGTGCGGGCCGTGCCCGAAGCTCAGGTGCCGGCGGGCGTCCGCCCGCCCGAGATCGAGCTCCTCGGGACGATCGAACACCTCGGGATCCCGGTTGGCGCCGGCGAGCATCGTGAGGACGGTCTGCCCGCGCCCCACCGGCGTGTCGCCGATCTGGAGGTCCGCCACGGTCAGCCGCTGCTCCCACTGCACGGGGGTGACCCGGCGCAGCAGCTCCTCGACGGCGTTCTCGACCAGGCCCGGATCGGCGCCCAGCCGCCGCCACTGGTCCGGGTGGCGCAGGAGGTCGAGCATCCCGATGCCGATCAGGTTCGTGGTGGTCTCGTGGCCGGCGAACAGCAGGACCACGAACATGGCCGCGAGCTCGTCCTCGGTGAGGCGCTCGTCCTCCTCGGCGTCCATCAGCGCGGCGACGAGGTCCGAGGCGCCCGACGCGTCGGCCCGGTGGCGGGCGATCACCCGCTCGACGTAGGCGCGGAACTCGAGCACCGCCCGGTGGGCGTCGAGGATCAGCGCCGGATCGCGCGAGCCGAAGTGTCGCGCGATGCGGTTGCCCCACTCGCGCACGGCCTCGCGCTCGTCCTCGTCCGGGACGCCGAGCAGGTCGGAGATGACCAGCAGCGGCAGGCGGTAGGCGAACCGCTGCAGGTCGACGACGTCCTCGCCGGCCACGGCGTCGAGCAGGGCGTCGCGGTGGCGGACGATCGCGCCCTCCATGGCGGCGATCCGCCGCGGGGTGAACGCCCGGTGCGCGATCCGGCGCAGGCGCTCGTGCGTCGCGCCCTCCGTCCGGCTGACCTGGAGGCCCTGAAAGGCGGCGATGGCCTCGAAGGCCGCCCGCGCTTCGGCCGGAAGGCCCGCGCGGATCGCCTCGGCGCGGCTGCCCTCGAAGAACCCGCGACGGCTCCCGCGCGGGTCGCGGTGCAGCGCCTTGATGTCCTCGTAGCGGGTGACGAGGATCGTGTGCTCGTGGCGGTAGGTCCGGTGGGCCTCGCGCAGGCGCCGCCACGCTCCGTCGGGGTCGGCCATCGCCCGCGGGTCCGACGCGAAGAGCCGCCCGAGCTCCGCGTCGAGCGAGGTGCCGGCCACCGCCGTCATGCCACGCCGAGCGAGGCGGCGATGAAGCGCACCTCCTCGTAGATGTTGTCCGGGACGGCGAAGCCCGCGAGCTCGCGGACCTCGGCGAGGTGCTCGAGGACGTCCTCGGCGCCCGCCGAGCCGCCCGGAGCCCGCCAGCCCGGCGTCTCGCCGACGAACACCCGCGCGAAGCGCCCGAACCCCGCCGCGAACGCCTCGCCGGTCACCGGGCAG
>CALMNS010000258.1 GCA_937871635.1 uncultured Solirubrobacter sp. | reverse complement strand
GCCCGGGGTGGCCCGGGTCTCGACCTCGATCCGGCCCGCGCGCGTGTCGAGCGACAGGAGGCCGGCGCCGTCGCGGTCGGCGAGCGCCACGGCCGTCGCGACCGTCGCGTGGCCGCAGAACGGCACCTCGGCGAGCGGGCTGAAGTACTGCACGCGGTACTCGCCGGCCGCCGCGCCAGGCTCCACGAACGCGCTCTCGGAGTAGCCGAGCTCGGCCGCGAGGGCGAGGCGCGCGGACGGATCGAGCCCGCGGGCATCGAGGACGACCCCGGCGGGATTGCCGCCCAGGCCGCGGTGGGTGAAGGCGGAGTAGCGCAGGACGTCGGGTGCGGACATGCGGGAGAGCCTCGGTCGGGTTGGTGGTGGGCGGCACGCCCACGGCCGGCGGAGCAGTGGGCTCCGCCGGCCGCGGATGGATCGCGTGGCTAGCGCTGGTCGATCAGCTTGAGCCTCAGGGTCTTCGGGGCGTGACCGCGGGCCTCGATGCGGACCGTGTAGCGCTTGCCGGCCTCGAGGCCCTCCGTGTCGTCGAAGGTCGCCCGGTAGCGGTAGTCGTTCCCGTGGCGGCCGTCGGGCCGGAGCGAGGCGCGCTCCTTGCCGGCGAGCTGTGCGGCCCCCTTGCGCTTGCCGGAGATCGGGTCGTCGACCGCGAACGTGACCTTCGCGCGGTCGTCGTCGATCTGGCGCAAGCTGGCCGCGCCCCGGAGGTCGAGCGCGGCGGCCCCGAGGGCGGCGGCGGGGACGACAGAGGCGACGGCGAGGCCAGTGGCGGCGATGCGGGTGATGCGGGTCATGGTGGCTCCCTTCGAAGGTGGACGAGAACGGTGACCACTGTCGCCCCGAACCGGGGATCGGGCATCGCGGGAGCACCCCACCTCTTCCCCTAGGATTTCCGCGCCGGCCGACCCCAACGGGCCGGGGCGAACCCCGTTCAGCCGCCGATCCCGAGTACGCCGACCATGATCGGCACCCCGATCACGATCAGGATCGCGCCGAGGACGTCGAAGGAGAAGCCGTTGCGCACCATCTGGGTGATGGGTACCAGGCCCGAGCCGTAGACGATGGCGTTCTGGGGCGTGGACACCGGCAGCATGAAGCCGAACGAGGCGGCGAAGGTGGCGGCCAGGGCCGGCACGAACGGGTCGACGCCCGCCGCCATCGCCACCGGGATCACGATCGGCACGACGACCGACGCGCTCGCCGTGTTGCTCGTCGTCTCGGAGATGACGATCGCGAGGATGACCGCGAAGACGGTGATCGTGATCTGGGAGTCGACGCCGAACGTGTCGGCGCCCGACTTGCCGATCGTCTCCGCCAGGCCGGTGTCCTGCAGCATCGCGCCGAAGACGATTCCCGAGCCGAACAGGAGGATCGTGCCCCAGTCGATCTCCTTGGCCTCGTTCCAGGTGAGCGTGAACTCGCGCTCTTTCCAGTTGTTGGGAAGGATAAACAGCAGCGAGGCGGCGAGCACCGCCACGATCCCCTCGTCGAGGCGGTTGCTGACGTCCTCGTAGGCCTTCGACTCGTCACCGGCGATGAGCGCGACGATGCCGGGAGCGATCCACAGCGTCACCGCCACCGCGAACGCGATCAGCGTGTTCTTCTCCTTGCGCGACAGCGGCCCCATCTCCGCTCGCTCGGCGGCCACGTACTCCTCGACGCCGTCCAGTCGCTTGATCTCCGGCTTGTTGAGCAGGAGCAGGATCACGCACAGCACCCCGAACATGCCGGCGCAGATCGGGAAGGCCGTCGCCACCCATTCCGCGAACGAGATGCGCTCCCCAGTGGCCTCCTCGATGAGACCGCGGCCGATCAGGTTCGGGGGGCTGCCGACCGGCGTGAGCAGCCCGCCGACGCTCGCGCCGTAGGCGAGCATCAGCATCAACGCGACGCCGACCCTGAGCTTCAGCGGATCGAAGCCCTCGCTTCCCTCCTTGTCCTCGATGATGTTCGCGATGGTGCCGAGGATCGCGATCGCGGTCGGCAGCAGCATGGCCACCGTCGCGGTGTTGGACACGAACGCCGACAGGAGGCAGGTGATCGCCCCGAAGGCGATGATCGTTCTCCTCGTGCTCTTGCCGACCCCCGGGATCGCCAGAACGCGGAACGCGAACCGGCGCGCGAGACCGTGGCGGAGCATCGCCTGGGCGATGATGAACGCCCCGATGAAGACGAGGATTGTGGTGGAGCCGAACGGCGCGATCACGTCGTCGGCCGGCGCGACGCCGATGAGCACGATGACCGCGATCCCGAGCAGGCCACCGATCGGAATCGGGATCGCCTCGGAGATCCACAACACGATGACGAACAGCAACGCGGCCGCCAGGCGCTGCTGCGCGACCTCCATGTCGAGCGGGAGCAGCAGGAAGACGATCAGGACCAGCGGCGCGAGGACCAGGCCCACCGTGCGGCGCCCCTTCTCGAAGCGCTCCTCGGCCGGACTCAGGGTCTGCTCACCCAGGGTGCGGTAGGTGCCGGCCTTGGCGATCCGGTCGAGCGCGTCGCCCTGGGACCTCCTCGTCGCGCTCATGACGCTGAAGTCTCCGTCGCGGTGGCTCCCAGGCTCGACGTCAGCGCGGCGGTGAGCTCCCTCGTGGTCGCCGTGCCGCCGAGATCACGCGTACGCGGGCCGCCGCCCGCGAGCATCTCCCCGACCGCCGTGAGCACCGCGCCGGCCGCCTCCTCCTCGCCGAGGTGCTCGAGCATCAGCGCACCCGACCAGATCGCGCCGATCGGGTTGGCGATGCCCTGGCCGGCGATGTCCGGCGCCGAGCCGTGCACCGGCTCGAACATCGACGGGAACTCGCGCTCGGGATTCAGGTTGGCGGAGGGTGCGATGCCGATCGAGCCCGCCACCGCGGCCGCGAGATCTGAGAGGATGTCTCCGAACAGGTTCGAGGCGACGATCACGTCGAAGCGACCCGGGTCCAGGACGACCATGGCGGCGAGTGCGTCGATCAGCACCTGCTCGCACTCGAGCCGCGGATGCGCGGTCGTGATCTGGGCGAATCGCTCGTCCCAGAACGGCATCGTGTGGATGATCCCGTTGGACTTGGTGGCCGAGCAGATCCGGCCGGACCGGGTCGCCGCCAGCTCGCACGCATACGTCATCACCCGGTCGGTGCCGCGCCGGGTGAAGACCGACTCCTGGACGGCGAGCTCGTCTTCGGTGCCCTGGTGCAGGCGACCGCCGATCTCCGAGTACTCGCCCTCGTTGTTCTCGCGCACGATCACCATGTCGACGTCGGCGGGTTCGACGTCGCGCAGCGGGGAGGGGATGCCCGGCCACAGCCGGATGGGCCGCAGGTTCACGTACTGGCGGAAGGTGCGCCGGATCGGGATCAGCAGGCCCCACAGCGAGACGTGGTCGGGCACGTCAGGGCGGCCCACCGCGCCGAGGAAGACCGCGTCACTGGAGCGCAGGGTGTCGAGCGCGTCGACCGGCATCATGGCGCCCGTCTCGACGAAGTGGTCACATCCCCACGGGTGCTCGGTCACCCGGAGCTCGAACCCATGCGCGCGGCCGGCCGCCTTGAGCACCTCGAGCGCCGCAGAGGTGACCTCGGGCCCGATCCCGTCGCCGGAGATCGCGGCGATCTCGTGCCGTCTCATGCGCGCCGGTTCGAGGTCCGCGGTGCGACCGCGGCCCAGGCGTCCGTCGGGAAGCCGTTCGTTCGTGAGCCCCTCGTTCTCACAGTCGCAACTCCAGCTCGGGTGACGATCCGGAGCGGAAGGTACCCGACCCGCCGGGTGATTGGCATCCCGGAGGACGAGTCGATCGGCGGTACGTCGCGGTTCAGCCGTGCGGCAACGTCCGGAGCTCGATCGCTACTCGCTGGAGGCGTGGAGGAGGGGGCGCGGAGCCGTGGCCTGATCGGCCGTTTCCTCGGCGTCCTGAGTCGCGGCCCAGGTGCCGAGCAGCTGCATCGCCTCGGCGGAGCGCGATCCGGGCTCCACCGCGTAGGCGTAGAGCCAGCGGTCTCCGTCGTGGAGTTCGAGCGTCTCGGTGTGCACGATGACCTCGCCGACGACCGGGTGGTGGAAGCGCTTGCGGCCTCGGCAGTGCGCGTCGACGTCGTGCTCGGCCCACCAAGCTCGGAACTCGGGGCTGGCAACGGACAGCTCGCCGATCAGCGCGTGCAGCGCCTTGTCGCGCGGGTGACGGCCCGCGGACTCGCGCAGGACCGCGACCGCGCTGCGCGCGATCATCTCCCAGTCGGTGAAGAGCTCGCGGGTCGACGGCTCGAGGAACACCCAGCGCGGGTGGCTGGCCGCCGCGGACGGCATCGGCTCCAGCCCGACCATCATCGCCCGGCCCATGCGGTTCATCGCCAGGACGTCGCCGCGGAAGTCGACGATGAACCCGGGGATCTCAAGGCTGTCGAGCATCAGCCGCATGCCCGCGTCGACGGGCGCGAGCTCCACGTCGGCGGACTTGGGCACGGCGACGGTCGACCGGACGAGGTTGTGGAGGTAGGTGCGCTCGACCTCGGCCAGCCGCAGCGCGCGGGCGATCGCGTCGAGAACCTGATCGGACGGCTGGAGGTCGCGGCCCTGCTCGAGTCGCGCGTAGTAGTCGAGGCTCACGCCGGCCAGCATCGCGATCTCCTCGCGACGCAGGCCCGGCACGCGGCGGTGGCCGGTGGTCTCGATCCCCACGTCCTGGGGCTGCACGCGAGCCCGTCGGGATCGCAGGAACTCACGCAGCTCGCCGTTCTTGGCCATACACCCACCGTAGTGGTACGCGTGCTGCCCTGGGTAGGACGGTGCGACCGAGGTTGCTCCCGCCACTGGTGCGGGCGGTCCGGCGGACGCAGGGTGGGCTCATGTCAACGACCAGCCAGACCTCCCGCCTCGGTGACAAGACCGTGCACCGCATCGGCTTCGGCGCGATGCAGCTCGCCGGCCCCGGCGTGTTCGGCCCGCCCAAGGATCCCGATGCCGCCCGTGCGGTGCTGCGCCGCGCCGTCGAGCTCGGCGTCGACCACATCGACACCGCGCAGCCCTACGGTCCCGACGTCGCCAACGCCCTCATCGCCGAGGTGCTGCATCCCTACCCGGAGGGCCTCGTCATCGCCACGAAGGTCGGCGGTACCCGCGACGAGCAGGGCGGGTGGGTCCGGGCGTCGCGTCCGGAGCAGCTGAGGGCCCTCGTCGAGGACGACCTGGGATCCCTGCGCCTCGACCGGATCGCCCTCGTGAACCTGCGCCTAGGGGTCGGGGGCGACGAGCCGGATCCCGTCCCGCTCGCCGAGCAGCTCGGCGTCCTGACCGACCTGCGCGACGAGGGCAAGCTCGACCTCATCGGCCTCTCGACGGTCTCAGCCGACGTGGTCCGCGACGCCCTCGAGATCACCCCGATCGCCGAGGTGCAGAACGCCTTCAGCATCGTCAACCGAGGGGACCAGCCGGTCGTCGATCTCTGCCGCGAGCACGGGATCGCGTACGTGCCGTACTTCCCGCTCGGTTCCGCGTACATGGGCGGCCCGGCGGCGCTCGCCGCCGATCCGGCGATCGCGTCGGTCGCGGCCAGGCACGGCGTATCGCCCCCGCAGGTCGCGCTCGCCTGGCTGCTGGCCCACTACGACCGCATGCTGCCGATCCCGGGCACGAGCTCGGTCGCCCACCTCGAGGAGAACCTCGCGGTCGGCGCCATCGAGCTCGACGGCGACGACCTCGCGACGCTCGATAACGCCAACCAGATCGGCGGCCCGGGCTTCTAGGGGCGCCCGGCGACGACGCTGCTCGGCGTCTCGCGTCTCGCCCTCCCACCGCTGCTGGTCGAGACAGAGCGACCGCCGCCGAGGAGCGATCGTCCTGGCGCGTGCGCACGCTACGCCGCGGCCGGCGCATGAACGAGCCGGAGGTCGCGGACAAGCCCGTCGAGCAGCGCGCGGCCGGCGTCCGGACCGGACGTCAAGCCGTAGACGTAGTTGTCCGGGCGGAGCACGACGTAGTCGACACCGTGCTCGTCGAAGAACGCCCGGTAGTGGCCGTCGACGTCGACCTGAGGGGCGCCGACGGCCAGGATCCGCAGGTCGAGCGCTGCGTCGGCGCCGCCCGCCACGTCCGCGAGCTGCCTGACTCGGGTCTCGTCGCGGGCGAGCATCACGAACCCGGAGGGGAGGAGCTCATCGAGCAGGCCCACGCGCCCGTCAACCGCCACACGGCCCTGCGTCATCGAGGTTCCGGCCAGCGGGTGGTCGCTGAGCGCTCCCGGTCCGAGCTTCGGGGGCGGGCCCGCCGGCAGCACCTTCGCCGGGTCGGCCCCGCCGGCGATCATGCGCGCGTCGCGCGCGGCGGCCGCGTCCTCGTCGAGGACGCAGATGACCTGCCCGAGCGCCATGGAGAGATGGATGTAGGACTGCACGTGGGGGGAGCGCTCGCCGCCGTAGGTGTCCAGCAGCGCCTCGGCCGCCTGGTTGCGCAGGACGAGGTCGAGCTTCCACACGAGGTTGCTGACGTCCCGCAGCCCTCCGCACATGCCCTGCCCGGCGAAGGGCGGCATCAGGTGCGCGGCGTCGCCGGCGAGCAGGACCCGGCCCTTGCGCCATTCCTTGGCCCAGCGGGCCTGGAACGTGTAGACGGCGTGGCGCTCGAGCGTCGTGTTGGCGGGCGTGCGGCCCCACGGCTCGAGCAGCCGCCAGGCCGTCTCGTCGGTGTTGAGCTCGGGGATGGACTCCCCCGGCAGCCGCATGAACTCCCACCGGCGCCGACCTGGCCCACCGGAGACGATCGTGGTCGGACGGGCCGGGTCGCAGAGCTGCCAGTTCATCGGCCGCCACTCGCGCTGCTCATGCGCCTGGACGTCGCAGATCAGCCAGTCGAAGTTGAACCCGAGGTCCTCGTTCTCGATCCCCAGGCGCCGCCGGACGACGCTGTTGGCCCCGTCGGCTCCGATGACGTAGCGCGCGGTCATCCGCCGCGTCTCGTCCGTGAGCTCCCACCGCCCGGCGTCGGTAGAGCCGCGGCGGAGGTCGAGCGTGACGCTCTCGGCGTCCTGGTGGAGATCCTCGAGCTGCCACCCCAGGTGCAGGTCGACCCCGTCCTTCGCGCGTGCGTGACGGTCGAGCACCGCCTGCAGCTCGGGCTGGGAGAAGAAGTTCGCGACCTGACGGCCGGTGGGCCCGACGACGGACCAGTCGATC
Organism: uncultured Solirubrobacter sp.; assembly: GCA_937871635.1. GTDB lineage: Bacteria > Actinomycetota > Thermoleophilia > Solirubrobacterales > Solirubrobacteraceae > JACCYI01. Next base: position 9,947 of record CALMNS010000258.1, on the reverse strand, counting down.
TTCAGCAGCGCCTGGCCGTGGCGGTTGCGCCACTCGTAGTGGTCGGGGACCGGATCGGTGATGTCGCGGACGTCCTCGAGGAGGCCCTCCTGCTCGAAGACGCGGGCGATCTCGTCGTCGTAGACGACGGCGCGGGGGAGGGGGTAGACCGACGCCCACCGCTCGATCACGGCGACGCGGTGGCCGCGGCGGGCCAGCATGATCGCCGCCAGCTCGCCGACCGGCCCGTAGCCGACGATGGCAACGTCGTAGTCCGCTCGTTCGCGCATGCTCTTCCCTTATCGTGAGTCGGCGGTCGTGGGCATGCGAAGGTCAAGTGGCGCCTCCGGCTTGAACTCACCGGCGTAGGCGCGGTCGTGGATCTCCTGGGGAGTAGCGCCGGCGTCGCGTGCGCCCACGGCGAGATCAGGGTCGAGCGGGGTGCCGATCGGGTCCGCGCTGAACTCCGGTGCCGTGCGAATGAACTCGGTTGACTGCGCCCAGTCGCCGAAGACATCCGCCTGCAGCTCGACGCTGTGACCGTCGGGGTCGACGTAGTAGAAGGACATCGTCATGCCGTGATCGAGGCACGCATGCGGAACGATGCCGGCCTCCTTGAGGCGGACGTATGTGTCGAGGAGATCGTCCATCGTCGGGTACTCGTATCCGCTGTGGTGCAGACCGGTGTGGACGATCTTGTCGGGATCGTCGATCAGGCCGGACGTGGTGAGCAGCGCGACGCGATGGTTCGCCTCGTCGTTGGTCAGCCAGGCACCGCCCTCGTATCGGTGCATGACCTCCACGCCGATCACCGCGCCGTACCAGTCGATCATCTCCTGGAGACGCGTCGTCTTGAAGGTGACGTGGTGGAGACTGGGATTCGGTGTGCTCATGGGTCGTCCTTGATCAGGCCGCGGTCGCGACCGGGTTGCACAGGGTGCCGACGCCCTCGATCTCGAGCTCGACGACATCGCCGGGCTGCAGGAAGCGCTTCGGTGTCCGGGCGTTGCCGACGCCCGCAGGGGTCCCGGTGGCGATGATGATCTTCTCCGGGCCCCACGCGTGTTCGGCGAGGGCTTGGACGTCGATGACCGCTCCGTCGAGGTCGAGGTCGAGGCCGGGACGAAGGTCACCGTCGTCTTGGTAGGTGATGAGTTTCAAGATGCCCTTTGGTTGACGGGTCTTAGACGAAGGCGCCCGAAGCGCGCAGCCGCCCGACGTTGAACCGAAGCGCGTGCTCGGTGTCATCGCGGATCGCGGCCATGGCTGCCGGCAGGTCGCCGCGCTCGTAGGCCTCGACGATCCGCACGTGGTCGTCGGCGATGTCGTCGCTGAGGCCGATCTCGTCGGGCACCGAGCGTGTCATGAGCCCCGGGATCGTGAAGCGCTCGTACGCAGCCAGGAGCGCGTCGCTTCCGGCGAGCCGCATCATGGCCAAGTGGAACGCCTGGTTCGCGTCGAACCACTCCTCCATCGAGCGCCGCGTGCCGTCGGGACGCAGTGGCATGGTGGCTTCCATGCGCTGCCGCAGCTCGTCGAGCTGCTCCTCAGACAGCGCCCCAACGCCGAGCGCAGCGGCGCCGAGTTGGGCTGCGCAGCGCGCTCTGAGCGCATCCTCGACGAGGTCGAACGTCAGCGGTGAAACGACGAAGCGTCCGTCTTCGTCGCGTCCGACGAGCCCCTCGCCCACGAGGCGTGCAAGGGCTTGGTGCACGGCGGTCGGCCGAAGGCCGGTGTCGGTGGCGAGGCGGTCGACGACGAGCGGCTCACCGATCGGCAGCCGGCGACCGGCCACCTGGGCGCGCAGCGTCGCGTACGCCCGCTCCTCGTCGGCCAGCTGCAGCCGCCCGAACTGACCGCGCCAGTAGGCGAGAGGGGCACCGTCTCCTGCTTGAGCCCGCTCGACCTCAGCCAGGAACACGGTGTGCGTCCCGGCAGAGACCTCGTCGACGACTCGGCATTCGACGTGTGCGAGCGCTCCGGCGAGCAGCGGCTCCCCGAAGCAGCCGCCGACCACCTCGACGTCCTCGAACTTGCTCGGCCCCTTCGTGGCGAAGCGCTTCGCGAGCTCGCCGTGGTGCTCGCCGAGGATGTTCACGCCGAAGCGCCGTGTCGCGCTGATCGCCGCACCGGTCGCCGACTGCTGCTTGATGCAGACCAGCAGCATCGGTGGCTCGAGCGACAGCGAGCAGACGGCGCTCGCCGTGGCGCCGAGCCATTCGCCGCCATCGACCGCCGTGACCACGGTCACGCCGGTCGCGAAGTGGCCGATGACCTCGCGGAACTCATCGGAGCTCAGGCCCGGCTGAGACACAGGTGACGTGAAGGGCATGGCTCAGATCAGCGGGGTGATGTTCTCTTCGTAGGGGATGCCGAGCAGCGCCTTGCCGTAGACCTCCTGGCCGACGAGGGGCTCGACCGCCGCGTGGCGGCCGGCCGTGCTCGAGTCGCGCCAGATCCGCTGCAGCGGACTGACGTCCGCGAAGCTCGAGGCGCCGTGGGCGGTGAGCAGCAGGTCGATCGCCTCCCGCACCAGGCGGACGGACTCCGACGTGTCGGCATGCACGCGCGCCCGCACGACGTAGGGCAGCTTCTCGGCCGCGGCGGCGGCCTCGTCGATGTCATCCGCGGCGCGGTACAGGAGCAGGTGCGCCAGGTCGATCAGCGTGGCCGCACGCGAGACCTGCATCTGGAACGCCGTTGAGTCGACCTGTCGCTCGAACCTCGTGTAGGCGATGCCACGCTTCGGCGCCTTCTCCATGACGAAGTCACGTGCCGCGCGACCGAGGCCGAGTTGCGCGGCGCCCAGGATGACCGTGAGGACGGGGGCGAACGACGAGCGGTACAGCGACTCATCCGCGTGCTCGGTCGCGTACTCGTTGTCGAGCGCGCGCGACACCGGGTACTGCCGGTGGTCGGGGACGAAGACCTTGTCGGCGACGAGCGTGTTGGTGCCGGTGCCCTTCATCCCGGCGACGAACCAGGTGTCCTCGATCGTGACCTCGCTCATCGGGACGAAGCCGAGCGCCTGATCGACCACGTTGCCGTCGTCGTCGGGGATCACCATGCCGACGAGCGCCCAGTCGGCGTGCAGGCTCCCCGTGGCCCATGGCCACGTGCCGCTGACCTCGTAGCCCCCCGGCACCTTGCGCACGTCAGGTGAGGGAGCGAGGACGCCGGCGATCTTTGCGTCGGGATCTGCGCCGAAGATCTCCTCTTGGGCTTGGTCGGGCAGCAGGCTCGCCAGCCAGCTGCACACGTTGCTCAGCGCGACGACCCATGCGGTGGAGCCACAGGACTCGGCGACGGCGGCGGTGACCGCCATCTTCTCGCGGATCGTCATCTCGTAGCCACCGAAGCGGCGCGGGGTCATGGTCTTGAACGCGCCGGCACGGATCAGCGCGTCGATGTTCTCCTGGGCGACGCGGCGATCGGCCTCGGTCTGGTTGACGTTGCGCTCGAGGACCGGGCGCGTCTCGTCGATGCGCCCCAGAAGCGCTTCCAGGGTCGGGACTTCGGTCAAGACGGATGCGGCGTTCATCACGAGCTCCTTGTGGCGGGATGTGCAGGCGTGGCGTCGTCGCCGGAGCCGACGAACATGGCCGTGTCGGCGTGGGGGTGGACGTGGCGTTCGATGAGGTCGTCGTGCGCGGCGAAGGCGTTCAGGCGGTCCGCGTCGCGGAAGCGGAACTCGGAGGCGACGGTGTGGAGCATCAGGCCGCCCACGCATCATCGAAGCGCGCCTCGACGAGCTCGCCGATGGTCACGAGCGGGACCCCGAGCTCGCTGGCGAGGGCGGTCAGGTGCTCGCCGAGGGCAAGCTTGCCGTCGTCATCGAGCACGTCGCAGATCGCCGCGACCGGTTCGAGCCCGGCGAGGCGCACGGCGTCAGTCGCGGCCTCGAGACGCCCGTAGCGCTCGAGCAGACCTCCCGCCGAGGCGACGAGGGGAAAGATGTGGCCAGGGCTCACAAGATCCGCGGCCGAGCCGGTTGCGGTGGTCGCGATCGTCTGGGCGCGATCAGCTGCGGAGATGCCGGTGCTGACGCCGACCCGGGCCTCGAGGGACACGAACGCCGGGGTGCGCTCGCAGAGCGCGCGGCCGCCCGCCCGCCGCTGAGGCAGTGCACGCAGACCGAGCTGGCGCGCCCGCCGTTCGGTGAGCGCAACCGAGACCAGCCCGCGCCCGCTGCGCGTCATCGTCGTAACCGTTGCCGCGTCGATGAGGCGCGCCGACGCGATCAGATCGCCCTCGTTTCGGTGGGTGTCGTGGAGAATGACCAGCCCGCCTGCGCGGAGCTGCTCCAAGGCGTCGCCGACGGCCGTGCGAGGGTTCATCGTGATCACGCGGGCACCCTCCGGCGCGAGCGAGGCCATCGGTTGCACGGTCATAAGTGCGCGCCTCCCTGCGGTTCACCGTCGATGATCGAACGGAGCGCCGCGCGCACGACTGCCGGCTCGTGTTCGGGCGCAAGGCGCATCAGGACACTGAGCGCCGTATGTGCGAAGTGTCGCGCCAGTCGCTCGGCGGCACCTGCGCTGTCGCGTGCCAAGCACGCCTCGACGATCGCCTGGTGTTCCTGAGCACCGGCCGTCCAAGCCCGCGGATCTTCCGTGACGTAGAGGCGCCTGTACCGCTCTGCGTGGTCGGCGAGCTCTCCGAGCAGACGCAGTGGACGTGCACCTGCGCCGCGGACCAGTCGACGATGAAACGCCCGGTGGCGGTGCTCCCATTCGTCGATGCTGCGCGCGGTCGCATACCGCTCCATCTTGGAGAGGCTCTCGGTGAGGAACGCATCGTCCTCACGGGTCATCTTGGGGACCGTCAGGCGGATGCCGAGCGATTCGTTGGTGATGCGCAGGGCGTAGATCTCCTCGAGCTCTTCGAGGGTGAACGGTGCGACGCGGACCTGACGATTCGCTTCTGCCGTGATCAAGCCCTCGCGCTGCAGCATCCGCAGCGCTTCCCGCAGTGGTGTGCGACTCACTCCGAGCTCCTGTGCGAGTTGCACCTGGGACATCACCGCCCCAGCCGCGAGCTCGCCGTGCAGGATGGCTTCGCGAAGCCGCCGGTGCAGCGCCTCAGCACCAGTGCCATTCGGCGGCGGAGACACGGCTAGTTGTCGTAATGCGGTCAATGTTCTCCCCGATCCTGCGTACAGCCAGAGCGCAACTGTACACAGATCTCGGTCGACCGGCAAAGAACAGTCCCAACTCAGGCGAAAGAGGCGCCTGGGCGTTCCTCTGCCTGTATGCAGCCCACCGCCGGAATGCCGTATTCAGCTCCTGAAGGCGCTGTCCTCACGACCCACGCTGTGCCGCGCCTCAGCGCGGAAAACCCGCCCACGCCGACCCCGGGTGGGTCAGCCGGCTCGACCGCGTCCGCGTCGACTGCGGCGAGTACGGTGGGGCTCCGGTCAGCCTTCGAGCGCCGATCCCCAGATTCGCAGGGAGACGCGAAGCTCACCGGGGTCAGAGGCGTGGATCTCGATCGACGAGGGCACGTGGCTCGCACCGTCGTAGTGCGGGGTGACGTCGTAGGCCGTCACCGTTCCCTGCTCCACCAACGGCCCGATCGTGAGCGTGTCCGTCCGCTGCTTCAGGTCGACGACGAACGGCGGGACGTAGACCACGTTGCCAGGGTCGTCCGTCCCGCCCCACTCCGTCGGCAGCAGATGCAGCCGGGCGAGCTCCCCACTGGCGACCAGCCGCTCGGCTTCCTCAGGCGAGCTGACGTGCGCGTAATCAGGACCGGGGCCGGACGCCTCCCGAGCTCTTGAGAAGGGGTTCCTCATGGTCTCCCGCCACGCTACCGGTCAGGTGGCATCGGGCTGCTGAGCGCTGGAGCGCAGCAGGTTTGCGAGCCTGAAGTGATCGCCGCCGGAGGCGCGACCTCGCCGCAAGTCTGCGCGCGCCGGGTTGGGCCCGGGGTAGCCGAGACCGCGGGCCGCTTCGAGGATTCGCTCGCGCGGGGCAGGGGTGAGCTTCTGAGCCAACGATGAACCACAGGAGGCGCCATGCCATGCTGACTGACGTGCGAACCGATGCGCCGCGCCACCGCGCGTGGCCTGGGGACGCCGTCGTCTAGAGATGGACTTCCGTCGCGATCGGCTCACCTGGACCGCGTACGCGCTGCTCGCCTGGTTCGCCTACCTGCAGGCGGCGCCGGGGCTGATCATCGGGTACCTGCGTGACGAGCTCGAGCTGAGCTACTCGACCGGCGGGCTGCACGTCGCGGCGTTCGCGGCCGGGAGCATGGTCGCGGGCCTGATGTCCGCGCGGCTCGAGCGCGGCCTCGGGCGGCGCGCCCTGCTCTGGTCGGCGACCGCGCTCATGGGCGCGGGGGCGATCGGGTTGACGGCGGCGGGCATCCTCGGGGCGACCCTCGGCTCGGTGCTGGTCATGGGCGTCGGCGGAGGACTGCTGCTCGCGACGATCCAGGCGGCGCTCGCCGACCGCCACGGCGAGCGGCGCGCGGTCGCGCTGGCCGAGGCCAACGTGGCGGCCAGCGTCGCCTACGTCACGCTGATCGGCGCGCTGTCGCTGACGGCGGCGCTGCACGTGGGGTGGCGGGTCGCGCTGCTGGCCTCGCTCGTGGTCCCGGCGCTCGCCTGGTGGAGCAACCGCCGGCTGGCGATCGATGCGCCGCCGCCGCCGTCGTCGCGCGGGGGGCAGGGCCGCCTCCCCGCGGTGTTCTGGATCGCGGCCGTGATGCTGGTCTGTACGACGGCGGCCGAGTGGTGCGTCACCGCGTGGGGCGCGACCTTCGTCGAGGACGCCGCCGGCGTGTCGACGGACGCCGCGGTGACGCTCATGGCCGGCTACTTCGGTGGCGTGGTGGCCGGCCGCATCCTCGGCAGCCGGCTGGCCCGCCGGCACGACCCGGCGCGCCTGATCGGGTTCGCGCTGGTCGTGAGCGCCGCGGGGTTCACGATCCTGTGGCCGTCGACGGGGCCGGCCCAGGCGCTGGTCGGTCTGTCGCTGCTCGGGATCGGGCTCGGCAACCTGTTCCCGATGGGGATGTCCGTGACGGTGGCGCTCGCGCCGGGGCGGGCGGCGCTCGCGAGCGGACGGGCGGTGGCGATGACGTCGCTCGCGGTGCTGCTCGCGCCGCTCACGGTCGGGACCCTGGCGGACGCGACGTCGCTGAAGGCCGCGCTCGGGGTCGTGCCGGTCACCCTCGCGCTCGCGGCCGTGGGGCTCACGCTCGTGCGTCGAGCGCGGACTCGAGCGAGCGGCGCGCTCCGAACCGCGGAGGCGACGTCGTACTCGCGGTGAGGCCGACCTCGGCCGCGCCCTCGCGGCGCGGCCGGGAGGTCGGCCACCGCGGGCCTGCCTCAGGTGGCGGGCGCCGCTCCCGTCATGATCGCGACGACCTCGTTCGGGGTCCGCTCCTTCGGGTCGACGACCGTCGCCCGCCGGCCCAGCCGCTGGATGTGGATGCGGTCGGCGACCTCGAACACGTGCGGCATGTTGTGCGAGATGAGGATGACCGGGAGGCCGTTCTGGCGGACCTTCTGGATGAGGTCGAGCACCTTGCCCGACTCCTTGACGCCGAGCGCCGCGGTCGGCTCGTCGAGGATGATCACCTTCGAGCCGAACGCCGCCGCGCGGGCCACCGCGACCCCTTGGCGCTGCCCGCCGGAGAGCGACTCCACCTGCTGCTCGATCTTCTGGATCGTCATGATCCCCAGGTCGGACATCTGGTGCTTGGCCTCGGCGCGCATCGCCTTCTTGTCGAGCCGCCGCAGCACCTTCCCCTGGAAGCCCGGCTTGCGGATCTCCCGCCCCAGGTACAGGTTGTCGGCGATGTCGAGCGCGGGGGAGACCGCCAGCGTCTGGTAGACCGTCTCGATTCCCAGCGCGCGGGCCTCGAGCGGCGTGCGGATGACGACGTCCTCGCCGTTCATCCGCACCGTCCCCTCGTCGGGCACCTGGGCGCCCGACAGGCACTTGATGAGCGACGACTTGCCCGCGCCGTTGTCGCCGATCACGCCGAGGATCTCCCCCGGCATGAGCTCGAAGTCGGCCCCGTCGAGCGCGGTCACGTTCCCGAACCGCTTCACGAGGCCCTTCGCCTCGAGGATCGGCGTCACCGTCGGAGCCTGCGGAGCGGCCGCGCTCATGTCTTCACCTTCCGGATCCACTGGTCGATGGCCACGGCGGTCAGCACGAGGAAGCCCACCGCGAAGTCCTGCCACAGCACGTCGACGCCCGCGAGCGCCAGGCCGTTGCGCAGCACGCCGACGATCAGCGCGCCGAACAGCGTCCCGATGACCAGCCCCCGACCCCCGAACAGCGAGGTCCCGCCGATCACCACGGCGGTGATCGAGTCGAGGTTGGCCGAGCCGCCCGCCTGCGGCGACGCCGAGGCGATCCGCCCGATGAGGATCCACCCCGCCACCGCGCAGAGCAGCCCCGCCACCGTGTAGACGGAGAGGAGCACCCGGGTGGTCTGCACCCCGGCGAGGCGCGCGGCCTCGCGGTCGTCGCCCGTGGCGTAGACGTGGCGGCCCCACGCCGTCGCCCGCAGCGCGTAGGCCACGAGCGCGAACAGGCCGAGCATGAGCAGGACGCCGTAGGCGACGCGGGTGTCGCCGATCGCGAACGTGTTGCCCGTGTAGAGCAGCACGTCGGACATGTCCGTGCCGCGGATCGTCTCCGACTGCGAGTAGTAGAGGTTGAGCGCGATGAAGATGTTCAGCGTCCCGAGCGTGACGATGAACGGCGGGAGCCGGACGCGCGAGACGAGGATCCCGTTGATCAGGCCGCAGAGCGTCCCCACGCCGAAGCCGATCAGCAGGGCCAGCACCCCGGGCACGCCCGAGTCGGCCGAGAGCTTGGCCATCACGATCGAGGACAGGACCATGATCGCCCCGACCGACAGGTCGATGCCCGCGGTGAGGATGATCAGCGTCTGGGCGATGCCCAGGGTGCCGACCACCATCACCTGCTGGAGCACGAGCGAGAGGTTGTTCGCGGCGAGGAAGCGGTCGGTGAAGACGCTGAAGCCGACCAGGGCGATCAGCAGGACGATCGCCGGCCCGAGCGTCGCCTTGTCGTGCAGGGTGTTGTGGATCCGCGCCCCCAGGCCGGCGGACCGGCCTGGGGCGTCGACCGTGGTGGTCCCCGCGGCGGCGGATCCGCCGCCCGCGGGCGCGGGCGTCAGCTCGGCCATGGCCCTAGCCCCAGCAGTTCTTGAGGCCGAAGGCCGTGTCCTGGGACTTCACGCCGTCCTGCGGCTCGTCGGTGATCAGGTTCACGCCCGTGTCGACGAAGTCCTTGCCGCCCGTCGGCGCGGGCTTGTCGCCCGTGTCGGCGAACTTCTTGACCGCCGCGACGCCCATCGCCGCCATCTTGAGCGGGTACTGCTGCGAGGTGGCGCCGATGATGCCGGACTTGACGTTCGCGACCCCCGGGCAGCCGCCGTCGACGGACACGATGGTCACGTCCTTGTCCTTGCCGGCGGACTTGAGCGCCTCGTACGCGCCGGCCGCGGCCGGCTCGTTGATGGTGTAGACGAGGTTGATCCCGGCGTCCTTCTGCAGCAGGTTCTCCATCGCGGTGCGCCCGCCCTCCTCGGCGCCGTCGGTCACGTCGTGGCCGACGATGCGCGGGTCCTTCTCGTCGCCGATCCGGTTCTTGTCGCCGAGTGGGATCCCGAAGCCCTGCAGGAAGCCCTGGTCGCGCTGGACGTCGACCGAGACGCCGTCCGGGTTGAGGTCGAGCATGGCGATCTTCGCCTGCTTGCCGTCCTTCTCGAACTTCGCCTTCGCCCACTGGCCGATCGCCAGCCCGGCCGCGAAGTTGTCCGTGGCGAAGGTCGTGTCCGCCGCGTCGGGGGGCTCGAGCTGGGTGTCGAGCGCGGCGACGAAGATGCCGGCCTGGCGCGCCTTGTCGCGAGACGGGACGATAGCCTTGGAGTCGTTCGGCGTGATTAGGATCCCCTTCGCGCCGGCGGAGATGAGG
>CALMNS010000257.1 GCA_937871635.1 uncultured Solirubrobacter sp. | reverse complement strand
GCACCGGGGCGAACGCCCAGACGAGCCGCCCCTCCCATCCCCGGCGGCGCAGGCCGGCCAGCACGTCGTCGCGGGCCTTGCCGCCCTCGCCGGTGACCACCCCGATCGTCCGCGGCAGCACGGGCCGGGCGAGGCGCTTCTGCGGCTCGAGGAGCCCCTCCGCGGCCAGCGCCCGGCGCAGCCGCTCGAGCTCGGCGAGCAGGTCCCCCTCGCCCGCGACCCGTAGGTCGCTGACGGCGAAGGAGAAGGCGGGCGAGGAGGAGCGCGAGCCGGGGTAGTAGTCGCAGCCCCCGGCGGCCACGACCCGCATGCCGTCGGCGACGGGGAGGGCGAGCGCTTCGAAGTCCCCCCGCCACATCGAGCAGGGCAGCGCCCCGCTCGCGTCGCGCAGCTCGAAGTAGACCTTGGCGGGCCGCACCCGCAGCCCGAAGACCTCGCCGAAGACCTGCACCCGGGCCAGCCCGCGCAGCCGCCCGCGCAGCCGGGCGGCGTAGGCGCCGACGGGCCACGGCCCGCTCAGCGAGGAGCCGGGGATCCCCTCGGGACGGACGGGCTCGGCGGGCACGGAGGCGATGCTACGCGCCGGTCAGGCGGCGGCCGGGTGCCCCGCTCAGCGCTTGCGGCCGCCCACGAACTGCGCCAGCCCCGCCACCCGCCGTCGCACGGGGGAGAAGCCCCGGGCCTCGAGCGCCTCGACGATCTCGTCGCGCTCGAACATGCGCTGGCCCGACGCCTGGCCGACCCAGCCGTCCCACGTGCGGGCGACGGAGGACCGCGTCCGGCAGGTGGTGAGCAGGGCGATGCGCCCGCCCGGGGTGAGCACGCGAGTCATCTCGTCGAGCGCGTCGAACGGCTCGGCGACCATGTGGAGGGCCGCGAAGCAGCAGACGGCGTCGAAGGACGCGTCGCGGAACGGGAGGCGGGCGGCGTCGCCACGGACGTAGGCCACCCGGCCGTCGGGGCCCTCCTCGGCCACCGCGCGGGCGAGCATCGACGGCGAGCCGTCCAGGCCCACCGCGAGCCCGTCGGGCCCGACCAGCCGGGCGAACTCGCGGGTGAAGGTGCCAGGGCCGCAGCCGACGTCGAGGACGCCGTCGCCGGGCTCGAGCCCCAGCAGCAGGCGGGCGATGCGGCGCTCCTCGCTCATCGCGGGGCCGAAGGGCCCCTTCGCGAGCCGTCCCCACGCCGGTCGCCAGAGGCGCGAGTAGACGACGGGCACGGTGGCCGAGTACATGAGCCGCTGCGCGCGGCCCGAGGCGGTGGGGCGGGCCCCGGCGCCGAGCAGGTCGAGGTAGCCCTCGGTGACCTCGGCCGACGGCCCGCGCCGCGCCGGGTCGAGCAGCGGCAGCGCGCGCTCGAGGGAGGGGGAGAGGCTCAGCGCCGCGGGGCGTTCGGGTCGACGTGCGGCGACGCGGTCTCGTCGACGCTCGCCAGCGGGCGCATCCCGTCCTGGCCCTGCTCGCCGCGGATCTCGCCCGTCACGCCCAGGCGGTCGAGCCGCGCGATCTCGCGCTCGCCCAGGATGCGCGCCGGGTCCTCGGGCGGGAGGGAGCGGATCAGGCGGCGGATCCGGTTGCGCAGCTGGAGCGCGAAGTGGGGGGTGGAGGCGCCCATCAGCTGGCGGACGTCGTTCTCCGTGACGTGGTGCTCAGGGCGGAGTCGCTCGGGCTGCTCGGCTTGGGCCATGGCTACTCGGAACTCGCTTCGGCGTCGACGGGCTGGATCTCGAGGAGGGCGTCGATGCGCGCCTGCACGTCCACGGAGATCGCGGACGCATCGCCCATCAGCCAGCCGTGATTGTAGACCCCGCGCACCGGGTCGGTGTCGTAGCCCGGCTGCACGTCGAGCAGGTAGCTCTCCACCCTCCGGTCGAGCCGCGTCCCGTCGGAGAGGAGCAGGAGCGGACCGTACGTGCCGCTGGCCGACAGGGGCGCCGCGGCCGCCGCCACCGTGGGCTGCTCGACCGGGGCGAAGACGAAGCCGTGCCCCGGATCGGTGGCGTTCCAGCCGAAGTCGCGCTCGGCGTAGCGCGCGAAGCCGACCGAGAGCGAGACGGGATCCCGGCCCGGGATCCGCTGCACGCGGCCCAGGCGCTCCAGGCTGGTCTCCACCGCCGCCGGGATGGCGGCCACCGGGCCCAGCAGGTAGATGCGCGGGCGCGACCGCGAGCGGATGGCGGCGAGCGTGGCGGCCGGCACCTCGGCGCCACGGCTCCAGAGCACGGGCGTGCCCGTCTTGGCGGCGTAGCCCGCCGCGGACATCGCC
>CALMNS010000256.1 GCA_937871635.1 uncultured Solirubrobacter sp. | reverse complement strand
ACCCCGGGCGACGGCGGCGTCGGCGGCCTCCTCGTCGGCCCGCGGGATCTCCGCCAGCACACCCTCGGTGGCCGGCTCGAGGACGGTCAGCGTGCTCACACGAGCACCGGCGTTCCGGGGCGAGCGCTCACGCCGCCTGCACCCCCGCTTCGGCCGCCCCGTCGGGCCCCTGGGCGGCCGCCCGCACCAGCGAGGCGATCACGGGCGAGCCGGGGTCGGCCTCGGGGTGCCACTGCACGCCCAGCGCATAGCCGCACGACGGGTCCTCGATCGCCTCCGGCAGCTCGTCGAGCGTCGCGCGGCCCGTGACCACCCAGCCCTCGCCGAGCTCGGCCACCGCCTGGTGGTGGTGGGACTTCGTCGGGTGACGGGCCTCCTTCGCCGCCCGCTCGGCCAGCGATCCCGGGGTGAGCTCGACGTCGTGGTCGCCGAACGAGCCGGGCGTGTGGCGATGGTCCTCGTGGCCGAGGTCGTCGGGCAGGTGCTGGGTGAGCGTCCCGCCGCGGGCCACGTTGAGGATCTGCATCCCGCGGCAGATCCCGAGCACCGGCAGGCGCCGGCCGAGCGCCGCTCGCGACAGGGCGATCTCGAAGTCGTCGCGGTCCGGGACCGTGCCCTTGGTCTCCGGGTGCGCCGTGGCGCCGTAGCGCGAGGGATCGACGTCCGCGCCGCCCGCCAGGAGCAGGCCGTCGAGGAGGTCGAGCACCGCGTCGGGCTCCGCGGTGATCGCCGGGTCCGGCGCGAGCAGGATGGGGACCCCGCCGGCCGCCGAGACCGCGCGGACGTAGGAGTACGGCAGCAGCGCGGCGCGGTCGTCCCACACGCCCCAGCGCGCCCGCTCGAGGGCGGTGCAGATCCCGATCACCGGCTTCGGGGTCACAGCCGCTCGAAGCCCCGGAAGCGCTCCCAGTCGGTCACCGCCGACTCGAAGGCGGCCAGCTCGACGTCGGCGGCGTTGACGTAGTGGTCGACGACCTCGTCGCCCAGCGCGGCCCGGGCCAGCGCCGAGCCCGCGAACAGGTCGCGCGCCTCGCGCAGGGTCCCGGGGACCACGGGCTTGTCGGCCTCGTAGGCGTTGCCCTCGAACGCCGGCTCGAGCTCGAGCCCCTGCTCCACCCCGGCGAGCCCCGCGGCGATCATCCCGCTCAGCGCCATGTACGGGTTGACGTCCCCGCCCGGCACGCGGTTCTCGATCCGCTTGGCCGCACCGTGGCCCACCGCCCGCAACGAGCACGTGCGGTTGTCGTGCCCCCACGCCACGGCGGTCGGCGCGAAGGAGCCCGCGGCGTAACGCTTGTAGGAGTTGACGTTCGGCGCGAAGAGCAGCGTCATCTCGCGCAGGCCGGCCAGCACCCCGGCCACGAACCCGTCCCAGACCTCCGGCGAGTCCTCGAAGACGGGCGCCCCGCCGTCCTGCTCGCGCAGCGACAGGTGGATGTGGCACGAGTTGCCCTCGCGCTCGTCGAACTTCGCCATGAAGCTCAGCGCCATGCCCTCCTGGGCGGCGATCTCCTTGGCGCCGTTCTTGTAGACGACGTGGGCGTCAGCGGCGCCCAGGGCGTCGTCGTACTTGAGGTTGACCTCCTGCTGGCCCGGGAAGCACTCGCCCTTGGAGTCCTCCACCGTCATGCCGGCGCCTTCCATCCCGGAGCGGATCCGGTGCAGGAGCGGCTCGATCCGCGAGGTCCCCAGGATCGAGTAGTCGACGTTGTAGAGGTTGGCCGGCTCGAGGTCTGAGTAGCGCTTGTGCCAGGCCGCCTCGTAGGTGTCGCGGAAGACGTAGAACTCGAGCTCGGTCGCCGCCTGGGCGCTCCAGCCGCTCTCGGCGAGGCGGTCGAGCTGGCGCCGCAGCACCTGCCGCGGGGAGGCGACCACCGGCTCGCCGCCGTCCCACTCGAGGTCGGCGAGGCACAGCACGGTCCCCGGGTGCCAGGGGATCGGGCGCAGGGTCGCGAGGTCGGGCCGGAAGACGAAGTCGCCGTAGCCCGCCGACCACGACGTCATGGAGAACCCCTCGACGGTGTTCATCTCGACGTCGACGGCCAGCAGGTAGTTGCAGCCCTCGGCCGCCTCGCCGACCACGTCCTCGACGAAGTGCCGGCCGGTCAGCCGCTTGCCCTGCAGCCGGCCCTGCATGTCGGTCATGGCCAGGATCACCGTGTCGACCTCGCCGGCCTGCACCGAGGCGCGCAGCGCGTCGAGCTCGAGCGCGGGCATCAGTGCGCGAGCTCGCGCTCGGAGGCCTGGATCGCGGCGAACTCCTCCTCGGGCGCCGCCGCGACGAGGTGGTGGCGCGAGTAGAGGAGGAAGTAGGCGATGAAGGCCGCGTAGACGCCGAGGGTGATCAGCGCCGCCTGCTGGTCGACGAAGAAGACCGCCACCACCGCCGCGCAGGCGAGGAAGAGCGCTACGGCGCTCGTCGCGATGCCGCCCGGCGTGCGGTAGGGGCGCTCGAGCCCGGGCTCGCGCACCCGCAGGACGATGTGGGAGATCATCATGAGCACGTAGGAGACCGTCGCGCCGAAGACGGCGATCTGGATCAACGTCCCGCCGCCGTCCTCCCCGACGATGCAGGCGAGGGCGAGGCCGATCAGCCCGGGGACGAGCAGCGCGACGCTCGGCACCTTGCGGCGGCTCGTCACGGAGAGGCCCGTCGGAAGGTAGCCCGCCCGCGAGAGCGCGAACAACTGGCGCGAGTAGCCGTAGATGATCGAGAAGAAGGAGGCGATCAGCCCGAGCAGGCCGACCGTGTTGACGAACTGGCTCAGGGCGTTCTCCCCGTCGTACGCCGTCTCGAGCGACGTCACGAGCGGGTTGCCGTCCTCCTGGATGACGTCCGCCCCGGAGCCGCCGGCGGCGAACACGAGGATGAGCGCGGCGAACAGCAGGAGCACGAGCATGCCGACGATAAGGCCCCGCGGCATGTCCCGGGCCGGGTTCTTGGCCTCCTCGGCGGCGAGGGGAACGCCCTCGATGGCCAGGAAGAACCAGATGCCGTACACGAAGGCGGCGAGGATCCCGCCGTAGCCGAACGGGAGGAAGTCCGAGGCGCCGGCCGCGTCGCCCGGGGCGATGTTCGTCAGGTTCGAGGCGTCGAACTTCGGGATCATCCCGACCACGAAGGCGAGCAGCGCCACGGCGGCGATCGCCGTGATGACGAAGATCAGCTTGAGCGCCTCGCCGACCCCGTAGAGGTGGATGCCGACGAAGAGGACGTACATGGCGATGTAGACCGGGATGCCGCCGATCCCGATCAGCGAGTCGACGTAGGCGCCGATGAAGACGGCGATCGCGGCCGGGGCGATGGCGTACTCGATGAGGATCGCGGTGCCGGTCATGAAGCCGCCGAGCGGCCCGAGCGCCCGGCGGGCGAAGCCGTAGCCGCCGCCCGCGGTCGGGATCATCGTCGACATCTCCGCGAGGGCGAAGACCATGCAGGTGTACATCAGCGCCATGAGGATCGTGGCGATCAGCAGCCCGCCCCAGCCGCCCTCGGACAGGCCGATGTTCCAGCCCGCGTAGTCGCCGGAGATGACGTAGGCCACGCCGAGGCCCGCGAGCAGCACCCAGCCCGCCGCGCCCTGGTTGAGCTGGCGCTTCTCGAGGTACTGCGCGTCGCCCTGCCGAGCCTCGCTCATCCGCTGTCCCTCTCCCTCGTGTGGCCTGCAAAGGTGTGCTGCATGATCCTTTGACTCCGGGGAGCGCAGCCTATGTCCGGCGACTCGCTCCCGTCAAGCGGGACCCCGCTCGCCGTCGCGTGGCCGGGCGGCGTGCGCGCGGAAGGCGCGCTCGAACTCGGGCCACCAGGGCGGCTCGGGATCGTCCGGCGGCGGGCCACCACCGCCGCCGTCATCGTCCTCGTCCTCTCGCGTCGGCTCATCGGGGCGGTGGACGAGGAGCCGGTAGGTGACCACGCTCACCACCACGGTCAGGACGCCGGACAGCGCGAGCCACCAGGTCGTCGGCTCGAGGCCCATGGCCAGGAGGCTGGCGAGGGCGAGCGCCCACTGGGCGACGGCGATGAGCAGGCCGGAGCCCAGCAGGCGCAAGGCGACGGACATGGCCCTCGGCTACCCGCGGCGGCGGCCTTCGAGCCGCGGCCCGGCGCCCCGGGCCGCCTCTCCACGGCGGCCGTGCGGTGACGTAAGGTTGGGGCCGTGTCCACCGTCGAGACCAAGGCCCTGATCGAGCGGGCGATCTCCAACTTCCAGGCGGAGGTGCCGGCGCTCGCCCAGCTCAAGCTGGTCACGGAGCTCGAGCTGCGCGGCCGGGGAGACGTGCAGCTCTTCCGGGTCGAGGTCCCCGGCCCGAAGATCACCAAGGACATCGCCTCCGACGCGAAGGTCCGGCTCTCCGTGCCGCGCTCGCACTTCAACGAGCTCGCCGCGGAGGGCAAGGTCCGCCAGTGGCGCGAGGCGTTCGAGTCGGGCACCGTGAAGGCGTCGGGCCCGCCCGAGATCCTGCGACTCATCCAGAACGTGGTCGAGAAGCAGGAGGAGCGGGGCCGGCTGCGCAAGGCGAAGGCGAAGCCGCGCTGAGCCACGGCCTCGCCATGCCGGCGGAGTGGGCGCCGCACGAGCGGACCCTGATGGGCTGGCCCGCGCGGGCCGACATGTGGGAGGCGCACTTCGCGCAGGCCAAGGCCGACTACGCGGAGATCGCCAACGCCATCGCCGCCTTCGAGCCGGTGCTCATGGCCGCGTCGCCCGCGCAGGCCGAGGAGGCGCGGGCGGCCTGCGGCGAAGGGGTCGAGGTGGTGCCCATCGCGCTCGACGACTCCTGGGTGCGCGACTCGGGCCCCATCTTCGTCACCGGCGAGGGCCGCCGGGTGGGGGTCGACTTCGGCTTCAACGCCTGGGGGGAGAAGTTCCATCCCTACGCAGACGACGCGGCCTTCGCGGCGCGCGTCCTCGCCCACCTCGGCGAGGAGCGGGTCGAGGCGCCGTTGATCCTCGAGGGCGGCTCGATCGCCGTCGACGGGGAGGGGACGCTGCTGACCACGGAGCAGTGCCTCCTGCATCCGTCGCGCAATCCCGAGCGCTCGCGCGAGGAGATCGAGGCGGCGCTCGTCGAGTTCCTCGGCGTCGCGCGGGTCGTCTGGCTCGGGCAGGGCCTCGTTGAGGACCACGACACGGACGGCCACGTCGACAACGTCGCCGCCTTCCTCGGCCCGGGGCGGGTGCTCATCCAGACCGTCGAGGACGAGTCCAACCCGAACTGGGCGGCCTCCCGCGAGAACGTCGAGCGCGCCCGCACCGCGGGCCTCGAGGTCGTCGAGCTCCCGCTCCTGCCCTACGTGGAGCACGACGGCCCGCCGACCGTCGTCCCGTACACGAACTTCTACGTCTGCAACGGCGCGGTGATCGTGCCCCTCGGCGGGGCGGAGACGGACGCCGACGCGCTCGCACGGCTCGCCTCGCTGTGGCCGGAGCGCGAGGTGATCGGCGTGCCCGGCACCACGCTCGCCCTCGGCGGGGGCGGCGTGCACTGCATCACGCAGCAGGTCCCGCGCGCCGAGCCGGGCTAGCTCGCATCCCTTACCGACTTCCCGGCTGACGCCGACTTCCCGGCTGACGCCGACTTCCCGGCTGACGCCGACTTCCGGGCTGACGCCGACTTCCCGGCTGACGCCGGCTCCTGGCTGACGCCGGCTTCCCGGCGCGACAGGGCGGCTTCGCGCCGGAGCTGCGCATTGAGTGAGACAAGTTGGACGTGGTTGGCCCGTGCGCGGCGCGGGGGGGTGAGACGGTGGGTGGGTGATGCCACGTCGATGCCGCCGGTCCCTACGTCGCGGCGGCAAAGGCGGCATCGACGGGTCCGGGGACACGTCGATGCCGCCCGAGCCGCTCGGCTGACTTGATGGGTCGCATCGACGTGCACGCCGAGGCGGCCATCGCTCGCTTCGCCGCCCGCGACGACGATGTCGTCACTCGCGCGTCGCTTCTCCGCGTGGGGGTGGCGAGCGCGGCCGTCGACGACCGCGTGCGCAGCGGCCGTCTCCGCCCCATCCACCCCGGCGTCTCCTTCGCCGGCCACGGCGAGCTCAGCCCCGCCCAGCATCACCTCGCGGCGGTGCTCGCCGCCGAGCCGGACGCCTGGCTCGCCGGTGGGAGCGCGGCCGAGCACTGGAGGACGCTCTCGGCGGCCCCGGGACCGCCGGTGGTGCCGCGCTTGGGACGCCACCGCAGCGGGCCGGCCGGCGTGCGGCTGCGCCGCACGAACCACCTCCCGCCCGACGAGCGCACCGTCTACCGCGGGATCCCGGTCACCTCAAGCCGCCGCGGCAGCGCCCGCCTGCACGCCCTCCTCAGTGAAGCGCCCGGCTACACCCGCGAGGGCGCCGAGCGCCTCCTTCGCTCCCTCGTCCTCAAGGCGCAGTTCCCGACCCCGCGCTTCAACT
>CALMNS010000255.1 GCA_937871635.1 uncultured Solirubrobacter sp. | reverse complement strand
GCTCCCAGCCGGCGCCGACGGGCGCGGCGGCCGACTGGTCGGTGAGCTCGCGCGGGATCTCGTCCAGGAAGCGCGAGCGCAGCCCGTAGGAGGCCGCGCCGAAGGCGTTGCGCCGCCGCGCGGAGGTCAGGTACAGGTCGCGCATCGCGCGGGTGATCCCGACGTAGGCCAGGCGGCGCTCCTCCTCCACCCCGCCCTCGTCGAGCGCCCGCGAGTGCGGGAACACGCCGTCCTCCATGCCGATGATGAAGACGATCGGGAACTCGAGGCCCTTGGCGGTGTGGAGGGTCATCAGCGTCACGAGGCCCTCGTCGTCGCGGATCGAGTCGGCGTCGCCGAGCAGCGCGATCTGCTGGAGGAACTCCCCGAGCGAGCCGCCGGATCCCGGGTCCTCCGCCGCCCGCCCGGCGGTGGCGTCGTACTCGCGCGCGACCTGGACGAGCTCCTCGAGGTTCTCCAGGCGACCCTGGGCCTCGATCGTCCGCTCCGCCTCGAGCGCCTCGACGTAGCCCGTCTCCTGCAGGAGCTCGGACAGCAGCTCCCCGACGGGCGCCCCGCCGTCGACTCGCTCGCGCAGCCGCTCCATCACCGACATGAACCGCCCGAGCGCCTTGACCGCCGCGGCGCCGAGGCCGGGCACCGCCTCCGGCTCGGCGGCGGCGTCCCACACCGGCAGGTCCATCGTCTGGGCGTGGCCGATGACGCGGCCCAGCGACGTCTGCCCCAGGCCCCGCTTGGGCGAGTTGGCCACCCGCGTGAAGGCGCCGACGTCCTGAGGGTTGCCGAGCAGCGTCAGGTAGGCGATCGCGTCGCGGATCTCCGCCCGCTCGTAGAACTTCGTGCCGCCGATGACCTGGTAGCCGATCTGCGCCCGGACGAGCATGTCCTCGAGCACGCGCGACTGGGCGTTCGTCCGGTAGAAGACCGCCACCTCCGCCCGGGAGACCCCTTCGTCGACGAGCCGCTCGATCTCCGCGGTGACGTAGCGCGCCTCGGCGTGCTCGTCGTCGAGCTCGCGGACCTTGATCGGGTCCCCCTCGCCGATGTCGGTGAACAGCGCCTTGGACATCCGCCCGCGGTTGTTGGCCACCACGGCGTTCGCCGCCGAGAGGATGGTCTGGGTCGAGCGGTAGTTCTGCTCGAGCTTGACGACGTGGGCGTCGGGGAAGTCGTCCGTGAAGTTCAGGATGTTCGTCACGTCGGCCCCGCGGAAGCCGTAGACCGCCTGGTCGTCGTCGCCGACCACCGCCAGGTTGCGGTGCTCGGAGGCGAGGAGCTGGAGCCACCGGTACTGGGCGTGGTTCGTGTCCTGGTACTCGTCGACGAGGACCCAGCGGAAGGCGGAGGCGTAGCGGTCGCGCACCTCCTGGAAGAGCTCGAGCAGGTTCACCGACCGGACGAGCAGGTCGTCGAAGTCCATCGCGTTCATGCGGTGCAGCTGGCGCTCGTACTCCTCGTAGACGTCGGCCACCGTCTGCTCGAAGTACGAGCCGACCAGCTGGCGGTAGTCCTCGGCGGAGCGCAGCTTGTTCTTGGCGTCGGAGATCTGGGCCTGCATCGCGCGCGGGGTGAAGCGCTTGGGGTCGAAGTCGAGCTCGTCGAGGCAGCGCTTGATCGCCCGGCGCTGGTCGGCGGCGTCGTAGATCGTGAACTGGCGCGTATAGCCCAGCCGGTGGGCGTCGGCGCGCAGCATCCGGGCGCAGGCCGAGTGGAAGGTCATCACCCACATCGCCCGGGTCGCCCGGCCCACGAGGATCTCCACGCGCTCGCGCATCTCCTGCGCCGCCTTGTTGGTGAAGGTGATGGCGAGGATCTCGTCCGCCCGGGCCTGCCCGGTGGCCATGAGATGGGCGATCCGGTGGGTGAGCACCCGCGTCTTGCCCGACCCCGCGCCGGCGAGGATGAGCAGCGGGCCCTCGCCGTGGACGACGGCGTCGCGCTGCGGCTCGTTCAGGCCGGCGAGGAGCCCGTCGACGGTGTGCGTGGTGGCTCCGGCCATGTCCTCGCCGAGCACGGTACCGGCCGCGCCCGACGGGTCTCCGCGGCCGCCGCCGGGACTACGCGGTGGCGGGAGCGGGCGCGCGCCGCCCGGGCAGGGCCAGCAG
>CALMNS010000254.1 GCA_937871635.1 uncultured Solirubrobacter sp. | reverse complement strand
GACCCGACCTTCAGGGGCACAGACCACACCCGCGAGCGGGTGCCGCTCCTCGTGGTTGGCAACGGTGAGACGCGAGACCTCGGCGTCAGGACCGGATTCTCGGACCTCGGCGCGTCCGTGGCGGCGTGGAGCTCGCGCGCGACGCCGTAGACCGCGAGGCAGTCCGGCCGGTTCGGCGTGATCTCGAGCTCGAGCACCTCCGTGGCGAGCGGGAGCACGTCGGAGAGCGGGCTGCCCGGGACGAGGCCGTCGCCGAGGACCAGGATCCCGTCGTGGTCGGTGCCGATGGCGAGCTCGTCCTCGGCGAGGATCATCCCCTCCGAGACCTGGCCGCGGAGCTTCGCCCGCTTGAGGCGGGTCCCGTCGGGCATGATCGCGCCCGGGCGGGCGACCGCGACGGTCTGGCCCGCGGCGACGTTCGGGGCGCCGCAGACGATGTGGGCCTCCTCCCCGGGCCCGACGGCGACGGTGCAGACGCGCAGCCGGTCCGCGTCGGGGTGCGGCTCGGCGGTCAGCACCCGGCCGACCACGAAGTGCTCGAGCGCGCCGACGCCGTGGGCGTGGATGCGGTCGACCTCGGTGCCGGTCATCGCCAGGCGCGTCGCCAGCGCCCGGGCGTCGAGGTCCGGGTCGCAGTACTCGCGCAGCCACTCCAGGGGGACCCTCATCCGTCTGCTCCGCGCGCGCGCGCCCGTGCCCGCCGCCTAATCTCGACGATCGTGCGCGTCATCCGAACTGTCCCAGGAACCGGAGGTCGTTCTCGTAGAAGAGCCGGAGGTCGGGGACGCCGTGCTTGAGCATCGCGATGCGCTCGATCCCCATCCCGAAGGCGAAGCCCTGCACCCGCTCGGGGTCGTAACCGTGCTCGCGCACGTGCTCGAAGACGTTCGGGTCGACCATCCCCGAGCCGAGGATCTCGATCCACGCGGTCCCCTTGCACAGTGGGCAGCGCGACCCGTCGCGCATAAAGCCGTCCGTGCAGTTGAAGCAGGAGACGTCGACCTCGACCGACGGCTCGGTGAACGGGAAGAAGTGCGGGCGCAGGCGGACCTCGCGCTCCTCGCCGAAGATCGCGCGGGCGAAGGCGAGCAGCGTGCCTTTCAGATCGGCGAGGGTGATGTCCTCGTCGACCGCGAGGCCCTCGACCTGGTGGAACTGCGGCGTGTGGGTCGCGTCGGAGTCGCGCCGGTAGGTCCGGCCGGGCACGACGATGGAGATCGGCGGGGGCTGGAGCTCCATGGCCCGGACCTGCATGGGCGAGGTGTGCGTCCGCAGCACGAGGGAGCTGCTCCGCGGGGCGTCCGGCCCCGCGACCTGAGATGGGCCAGCGGCATCCGGCCGCTGGTCTTTGACGTAGAAGGTGTCCGTCTGGGAGCGGGCCGGATGGGCGACGTCGTGGTTGAGCGCGTCGAAGTTGTAGTAGACGGACTCGACCTCGGGCCCCTCGGCGATCCGGAAGCCAAGGCCGGTGAATACGTCCTCGATCTCGCGGCGGGTGGCGGTGAGCAGGTGCAGGCGCCCGACGGGCACGACGGGCGCGCCGGGGAGGGTGACGTCGACGCGGTCGGCGGCCAGGCGCGCGTCGAGCTCGCGCGTCTCGAGCTCGCGGGCGCGCGCCTCGAGCGCGGCCTCGAGCGCCTTGCGGGCCTCGTTGGCGCCGCGGCCGACCGCCGAGCGCTCCTCGGGCGGGAGC
>CALMNS010000253.1 GCA_937871635.1 uncultured Solirubrobacter sp. | reverse complement strand
GGCCTGCGCCTCGGCGACGAGGAGGTCGCGCGGCTCGACGCGGCGAGCGATCCCGCTCCCGCCGACTACCCGTACGGCGGCCCGGGCCGCGAGCAGCGCGACCGCCGCCTCTGAGCGCCAGGGTTAGGGGCCGCGCCGTCGGTGGCGTCTCCGAGTGGTAAAGGCCCACCGGGCTTCTGCCGATGTGCGTCGTGGTGTGTGGACCCCTCACACGTCCACCCCCGCACACCAAGGAGCGATCGACGTGACGATCCAAGTCGGACCAGGCAGCACCGCCCCGGCGACGGAGCGGCGCCTCCCGCGCCTGCTGATCGCCGACGATGACCCCGTCGTCCGGCATACCGTCGGCGCCCAGGTGGAGGGCCAGTTCCTGGTGGTGGGCGCCGCCCAGAACACGGGCGAGGCGATCGCGCTCGCCGCGGAGCACCGACCCGACGTCGCGCTCATCGACATCGACATGCCCGGCGGCGGCGGTCTCGAGGCCGTTCGTCGGATCTCCCAGACCTCACCGGAGACCTGCCTGGTCATCCTCTCGGCCGACGAGATCCACGACCACGTCGTCGAGCTGCTCAACGCCGGCGCGGTCACCTACCTGCGCAAGGGGATCAGCGCGGCCAAGGTCAACCAGACCCTCGAGGACTCCATCCGGGCGCACGCTCGGGGAGCGGCGTAGCCATGCCGGCCGCACCCGCTTCCGCCGAGACGGTCGACGCCAGGGTCCTGCTGGGCGTCCTGGCCCAGGTCAAGGCGGGCGACTTCAGCGCCCGGATGCCCCTCGACTGGACGGGCGTGGCCGGCAAGGTGGCCGACGGCCTCAACGACGTCATCATCGCCAACCAGGCGCTGGGGACCGAGCTGGCCCGGGTCAGCCGGGTGGTGGGCCGCCAGGGCGAGCTCTCCCAGCGCGTGGTGCTCGGCGGATCCACCCTCAGCTGGCGCGAGAGCGTCGAGTCGGTCAACTCCCTGATCGACGCCCTGGTGCGCCCGACGAGCGAGATGCAGCGGGTCATCGGCGCGGTCGCCGACGGCGACCTGAGCAAGAAGATCACCGCCGACGTCCGGGGCGAGATGCTCGACCTCAAGAACACCATCAACGCGATGGTCGACCAGCTCAACGGCTTCGTCTCGGAGCTCACGCGCGTCGCCCGCGAGGTCGGGACGGAGGGCAAGCTCGGCCAGGCGGCGGCCGTGACGATCGAGGTCGGTGGCGTCTGGAAGGACCTCACCGACAACGTCAACCTGATGGCCGGCAACCTCACCGGGCAGGTGCGCAACATCGCCGAGGTGACCACCGCGGTGGCCAACGGCGACCTGAGCAAGAAGATCTCGATCGACGTCAAGGGCGAGTTCCTCGAGCTCAAGAACACCGTCAACGCGATGGTCGACCAGCTCAACGCGTTCGCCGGCGAGGTGACCCGCGTCGGCCGCGAGGTCGGGGTGGAGGGAAAGCTCGGCGGCCAGGCGCAGTCCAAGGAGGTCGCCGGGGTCTGGAAGGACCTCACCGACAACGTCAACCAGCTCGCCGCCAACCTCACCAACCAGGTGCGGGCCATCGCCGACGTGGCGACCGCGGTGACCGAGGGCGACCTCACCCGGCAGGTCGGCGTGGAGGCCAGCGGCGAGGTCGCCGTCCTCAAGGACAAGCTCAACGAGATGATCCGCAACCTCCGCGAGACGACCCGCGAGAACATCGAGCAGGACTGGCTCAAGACGAACCTCGAGCGCTTCACCCGCATGCTCCAGGGCCAGCGCGACCTCGCGACGGTGTCGAGCATGATCCTCTCCGAGCTCGCGCCGCTCGTCTCCGCGCAGCACTGCGTCTTCTACGCAATGACCGCTCCCGCCGGCGAGGGCGAGCCCGTGCTCGAGTTCAAGGCCGGCTACGGCTACGAGGAGCGCAAGCGCCTCTCGACCTCCTTCCGGCTGGGCGAGGGCCTCGTCGGCCAGTGCGCGCTCGAGAAGAAGCGGATCCTGCTCACCGAGGTCCCCGGCGACTACGTGCGGATCAACTCCGGGCTCGGGGCGTCCCCGGCGCTCAACATCATCGTCCTCCCCGTCCTCTTCGAGGGGTCGGTGCGCGCGGTGATCGAGCTTGCGTCGTTCTCCCCCTTCAGCCTGGCCCACCAGGCGTTCCTCGACCAGCTCCCGGAGATCATCGGGCTCGTGCTCAACACGATCGAGGCCGACCAGGAGCTGCGCCAGTCCAACGAGGACCTCGGGCGGCAGGCGAAGCTGCTCGCCGAGCAGAACCTCGAGGCCGAGCGCAAGAACCTCCAGGTCGAGCAGTCCAAGCGCCTCGTCGAGGAGAAGGCCGGCCAGCTGGCCGTCTCGTCGAAGTACAAGTCCGAGTTCATCGCGAACATGTCGCACGAGCTCCGGACGCCGCTCAACAGCCTCCTGATCCTCGCCGAGCAGCTCGAGGACGACCCGGACCACAACATGAGCGAGACCCAGGTCGAGTACGCGAGCGTCATCCTCGCGTCCGGCAACGACCTGCTGGCCCTCCTCAACAGCATCCTCGAGCTGGCCAAGGTCGAGTCGGGGACGGTCACGGTCGAGCTGACCGACGTCCCCGTCAACCAGATCCGTACCGACCTCGTCCGCACGTTCGAGCAGGTCGCCGCGGGCAAGGATCTCGCGTACTCCGTCGAGCTCGGAGCCGGCCTCCCCGAGACGCTGGTCTGCGACCCGCAGCGCCTGGGCCAGATCCTCAAGAACCTGCTCGCCAACGCCTTCAAGTTCACCGAGCGGGGGGAGGTCCGCGTCCGGTTCGACCTGGCCGACCGCGGCTGGAGCGAGGAGTCGGCGTCGCTGGCCGGCGCCCCCTCCGTCATGGCCATCTCGGTGGCGGACACCGGGATCGGCATCAACCCGGAGCACGCCGCGAGGATCTTCGAGGCCTTCGTCCAGGGGGACGGCACCACGGCCCGGCTCTACGGCGGCACCGGCCTCGGCCTCTCCATCAGCCGCGAGCTGGCGGGCCTGCTGGGCGGGGAGATCGCGGTGGCCAGCAGGCCCGGCGAGGGCAGCACCTTCACGCTCTACCTGCCGGTCGCTCCGGTCGCTCCGGTCGCTCCGGTCGCTCCGGTCGCTCCGGTCGCTGCGGTGGCTCCGGTGGCCCCGGTCGCGGCGCGGCCCGCGGCGCCCTTCACCGCCGACCTGGAGCCGGCGGCGCCCCGCCGGCG
>CALMNS010000252.1 GCA_937871635.1 uncultured Solirubrobacter sp. | reverse complement strand
GCGCAGATCAAGGCGAACGAGGCGCACCGGCTGCCCGGCGGCAAGGGCAGCCGCGACGTGCTCATCCGCGTCGCGCGCCGGCACGGGACCAAGCTGCGCCGGGCGGTCAAGCAGGCGCGGCTGCCGAAGGCCCTGCGCCGCAAGCTGCGCTACCGGACCACGCGCGTCTCGGTCACGCTGGTCGTGCCCAACGCCCGGACCGCGAGCAACGACCACGATCGCAAGCAGTGGACCACCCGGGTCCTCGATCGGCTCGAGCGGCAGAAGGTGCGCGCGCAGATGGCGCAGCTCTGAGGGTCAGACGACCGCGGACCGCGAGGCGGCCGGGAACGGCTCGCAGAGGTCGGGCCGGTCGGGGTTGTTGAGCCCGCGGCGCAGCGCGCGGAACGCCACCGCGCCGAGGAGCAGCGGGAGCCAGAAGAGGATCAGCCGGTAGGCGAGGACGGCGGCGGTGGTGGCCGCGGCGGGGAGCCCGTAGACGACCAGCGCGCCGATCAGGCCGCCGTCGATGCCGCCGATGCCGCCCGGGATCGGCAGCAGCCCCCCGAGCTGGCCGATCAGGTAGCCCATCAGCACCAGCGTCACCGCGGGGGACTCGCCGAAGGCGCGGAAGGTCGCCCAGAGGACCGCGTTGTCGAAGAGCCAGTAGCCGAGCGAGCCGGCGATCACCCGCCAGTCCCGGCGGCGCAGGACGTCCCCCGCCTCGCGGACCCCGTCCTTGAGGGCGCCGGTGACCGCCCGCAGCCCGCGTCGCAGGCGGCCGGGCGGGTCGTCGTCGCGGTCGCCGTCGCGGAGGCGCGCGCCCCGTCGCCCCGCGAGCCGCGGGACGAAGACGACGGCCGCGATGGCGAGGACGGCCATGACCGCCGGCAGCAGCGTCAGCAGCGGCGAAACCTCCGGCCCGACCCCGAGCCACATGACGACCCCGAGCACGGCGACGGCGACGAAGTTCGCGCCGCTCTTGAGGACGAAGAACGCCACCGACCGGCGGGCGATGTCCTGCGGCGGCATGCCGCCCTTGCTCAGCGCCCACGCCCCGAACGCCAGGCCGCCGGCGCCGCTCGCCGGCAGCAGCGATCCGACCGCCAGCTCGGACGTACCGAGCTCGTAGCTCGTGCGCCACGACATCCGCGGGCAGAAGATCGGCTTGAACATGAGGACGTAGGAGGCGCACGAGAGCAGCTCGAGCGCGACCGCCAGCACGAGCCAGCCCGGTCGCGCCGAGCCGAGCCGGTCGCGGACCTCGCCGAGCCCTGGGGCGAGCCACGCCACCAGGCCGACGACGACGAGCACGCCCGTCACCCGCAGCAGCCGCCGCCGCAGCCGCCGCGGGTCCAGCTCGTCCGGCAGGGGCTCCGGCGGGGGTAGTTACTCGACCTCGACGCGGCTCACCCCTCCATCATGAAGGGCGGGTCATCGAGCTGACCTACGCTGGCGCCGGCGCGTCGTCTGCGGGCGTGAAGGCGACCTCCTCGGTCCCGGGCCTCGCGGCGCTCACCCGAGGTCGATCCAAGCGCGCACGGCCTCGTGGCTGTCCGGTGTGGCGGGGTCGAGCGAGGTGTCGTCGACAACCTGCGTGCCGGTCGTGCCGTAGGTGATCGTCACCGTCCGGCTCGTGAGGCCGACGATCTCGCCCCAGTGCTCCACCTTGTCCCAGTTGCCGCGCGTGTACTTGTACTGGACCTGCGTGCCCTCCATCACCGGCAGGGTCACCTCCCAGATGTCACCCTCCGGATCAGAGGCGACACGGGTCATCGCGACCTTGCCCGGGTCCCACGGCCCGAGCTCCGGCAGCGAGCCGGGCAGGTACACCGTGTCGCCGGGCGGCGTGTTCGTCGGCACGCGGACGCGCCAGGTGACGTCGACGAGCTTCGCCGACGTCGTCTGTGTCACCTCGTTCGACGGGACGGAGGCTCGGCCGTCGACGACGGCGCGGACGACGTACGCGTAGGTGCCGCCGAGCGACACCGTGCCGTCGGAGTAGCTGGTCGTCCCCGCGGGGACCTCGGCGAGCGGAGCGCCGTAGATGCCGTCCTCGGTGCGCCGGAACACCTGGTACGAGGCGCCCTCGACCGGCTGCCACTCCAGTGCGACCAGCGAACCCGCGAATCGCGTGACGGTCAGCTGCGCGGGAGCCGGCGTCGCGTCGGAGGGCCTGGTGATGCGCACCGAGACGGCCCGCTCGTTGGCGATCCTGAACGTCGCGACGCGCGCGTCGCTCGAGGCGGGAAGCCGGGCCTGGAACGTCACGGTGGCGGTCCCCCCCGGGTCGACGCGGACGGCGCGGGTCTGCTCGACGGGCGTGCCCTTCATCCTCATCACGAGCTCCTCGCCCCCGGGGACCGAGCCCGGGTTGGAGATGGTCGCGGTGATGTCCACGAAGTCCCCCGCCTGGGCCGAGGCGGGCGCGTCGATGCGGACGACCTCGAGCTCCGGCTCGACGTAGCGAGGCAGCTCCGCGAGGTCGGCAGGCGTCGCCGGACGGAAGCGGACGGCCTGGCCGCCGCTGCGCTCGAGCGCAGCGACGAAGGTGTCCTTCCGGGTCACGATCGCCCGGTTGACGGCGAGCTCCGTCGGCTTCTTGTCGTAGTCGGTCGCCTGAGCGTCGGTGTAGGCCTCGGCGACCCACTGCCCCTTGCCGAGGAAGGAGAGCGCGTAGCGCAAGGTCTGGCTCCGCTCGCCGGTCATCGCGCCCACGTACCACTCGTTCCCGGAGCGCCGGGCGGTGACCAGGTGGTCACCGACTTCGGCGGAGAGGACGTCGGTCTCGTTCCACCGCGCGGGCACGTCCTTGATGAACTGGAGTCCCGGCGCGTTCTCGTAGTGCTCGGGCAGGTCGGCGGCCATCTGGACGCCGGAGAAGTAGTTGACGTAGTAGGACAGCTGCTTGGCCACGGTCGTGTGGACCCGGCGCGACATGTTCTGCGGGTCCCAGAGGATGTTCATGATCCCGGGGGTGTAGTCCATGGGTCCCGACAGCATGCGGGTGAAGGGCAGGATCAGCGTGTGCTCGGGGGAGTTGCCGACGGAGAAGGCGTCGTACTCCTGGCCGCGCATGGCCTCGCGCGCGATGGCGTTGGGGTAGGTCCGCACCTCTCCGGTCGCGTGCACGCACTCGTGGCAGTTCAGGTTGATCTTGTGCTCCGCCGCCTTCTCCAGCACGAGGCGGAAGTGGTTGATCGACCGCTGCGAGTACGTGTACTGCCCCGGGATCTGGCCGACGTAGCCCGTCTTGAGGTAGTGGATCCCGAGGCGCTCGTAGAGCTCGAACGCCTCGTCGATCTGCTGCTCGTAGTTCTCGAGCGAGGCGCCGGTCTCGTTGTGGACGATGAACTCGACGCCCTTGCTCTTGCCGTAGGCGACGACCTCCTCGAGGTCGAAGTCCGCGGCGGCCGTCAGGAAGTCCTGATCTGACCAGGAGCCCTCCCAACCCTTGTTCCACCCCTCGACGAGCAGGCCGGAGATGTTGTTCGCGGCGGCGAAGTCGATGTACTGCTTGGCGCGCTCGGTGGTCGCGCCGTGCCGCGGGCCCTCCTCCCACGTGAGCTGCTGGTGCTGCAGCGCCCACCAGACGCCGACGTACTTGGCCGGCTTGATCCAGGAGGTGTCGCGGTCGCAGATCGCGCACGGCGGGTTGAGGTTCTCGAGCAGGTGGGACTCGACGAGCTGCGCCGCGTCCCCGGTGATCGTCAGCGTGCGCCACGGGGTCGAGCGTCCGGTCTTCGTGACCACGGCGGCGGCGCGGTCGGGCGTGGGCACCAGCGAGGCGCGCAGCCGCCCGGCCTCCTTGACCAGCGTCATCCCGGCGTAGTCGACGAGGTCGGCCTCGTGGATGGAGAGGTGCGTGCCGTCGCCGTAGCGGAAGGTCGCGGGCAGCATGGTCGCGCCCATCTCGGAGTAGGGCGTTGACTGCCAGAGCTGCTCGTCGGCGTCGAAGGCGAGCCCGCGTGGCGTCCACCACGCGGTCGGGTCGCCCGCCAGGGCGAACTCCGTCGCCTCGTCGACGATCTCGAGCTGCGCGAGCCCAGGCTGCTCCGGTACCCGGTAGCGGAACGCGACGCCGTCGTCGTAGGCGCGCGCGATGACGTCGAACACCCGCCCGTCGGCCTGCTTGAGCGCGATCGTGAGCTCTCGGTGCCGATCCCGGACGGTGTCGTCCGGGCCCCACACCGCGCGCCACGTCTCGTCGCGGGTGCGCCGCTGGGTGCCCGTGATCTTGACGTCGCTGCCGAGCGTCGTGCCGTCGACGAGCTTCAGCCCGAGGGCGGAGCGCTGCACCAGCTCGCGCCTCCCGCGTACGACGGAGTACGAGAGCTGTCCTCCGTGGGTTGCGACCAGCAGCTTGAGCTTGCCGTTGGGAGACGTCACCGCTGCCGCGCCGGACCCGCCGCGCGCCGCGCTTGCGCTTGCGCTGCTGACCGGCAGGAAGGCCGCGGCGACGAGCGTGACCAGGGCCACGAGCGTCAGCACGCCGGCGCGGGACGCCCGGGCCCTTGGGCCGGACCCCCTCGAGCGTCCACGCACATCCCGACCCACGCGCCAGTCCCCTCGGCTCATCACGTCTCCCCCCAGCCGCACCAGCGTGCGCACGTCGGTCTCCTCACACGGATAACTGCGAAATCGCACTTATAGGGAGCGCCCCCCGGGTTGTCAAGCGGCGGATCCTTCGTCAGGATGCAAAGCACTGCACCTAGGCCCGACATCGGCAGCGAGGATGAAGCCGGACATCGAAGGGCGATCGCGCCTGGACGCCCGTGCGCGCGTGTTCGGCGTGCTGGCCGCGAGTGGCGCCATGTCACGTGCCGAGCTGGCGCGCCGCACGGCGCTTGCCCCCTCGACCGTGTCGGCGGTCGTCACCGAGCTCACGGAGGCGGAGCTCGTCGTCGAGCCCCGCGCGCCCACGCGAGCCACCCACCGCGTGGCGGTCGGCCGGCCGCCGGTGCTCGTCACGCTGCACCGCCGCGCCGGCGTGGCGCTCGGGATCGACTTCGGCAAGCGTCACCTGCGCGTGGCGCTCGCCGACCTCTCCCACACGCTGCTGGCCGAGCGCCACCGAGCGCTCGAGGCCGACCTCCCGGCCGCCGCGGCCATCGAGATCGCGGCCGGCCTCGTCGACGAGGTCCTGGCCGAAGCCGATTCCGACGGCGCCGACGTGGTCGGCGTCGGGATGGGCCTGCCGGGTCCCGTGCATCGCTTGTCGGGCGAGTTGGGGGACTCGACCATCCTCCCGGGCTGGGTCGGCGTGCGCGCCGCCGAGGCGATGAGCGACGCTCTCGGACACGTCGTCGAGGTCGAGAACGACGCCAACCTCGGTGCGCTCAGCGAGTCGATGTGGGGTGCCGGCCAAGGCGCCGAGCACATGGCCTACGTGAAGGCCGCGACCGGGATCGGGGCCGGGCTGATCATCGGCGGGCGCCCGTACAGCGGCAGCGGCGGCACTGCCGGCGAGCTCGGCCACACCGTCATCGACCCGGGCGGGCGGATCTGCCGCTGCGGCAACCGCGGATGCCTCGAGACCGTCGCCGGGAGCGCTGCCGTCCTGACGGCGCTGCGCGAGGCCTACGGCGACGACCTCACGGTCGAGGTGCTCCTGGGAGAGCAGGTCCTGTCCACCTGGACGGGCCGGGTC
>CALMNS010000251.1 GCA_937871635.1 uncultured Solirubrobacter sp. | reverse complement strand
GGTCGGCACCCCGGTGTCGCCGCCCGTGCGGCGGGCGGCGCGGCGGGCGTAGGAGACCAGCGAGGCGCAGGAGTCGAAGGCGACGAGCCGCGGCTTCGCCGGGCGCCTGGTCGCGCTCTCGGCGGTGGCCGGGAGCACGCCCGCGAGCAGGACCAGCAGGACCGCCGCGAGCAGGAGCCGGGTCATGGGCCGAACGCTAGCGCGCCAGCTCTCCCACCGCGCCGAGCAGCCGCTCGGCGTCGGCCGCCTCGTTGTAGTGGACGAAGCCGGCGCGCACCGCGCCCTCGGGCTCGAGGTCGAGGTGGCGGAAGAGCTCCCACGCGTAGTAGTTGCCGTCCCAGACGGCGATCTCGCGCTCGGCCAGGTGCGTCGCCACCTGCGCGGAGGAGTAGCCGGCGACGGTGAACATCAGCGTCGAGGTGCGGTCCCGGGCGGCACCGTGGATCGTGACCCCCGGCGTGGCGGCCAGCCCCGCCAGCGTCGCGCCGAGCAGCGCGTCCTCGTGGGCGCGGACCCCCGCCCAGTCGAGCGACTGCAGGTAGTCCGCCGCGGCCAGCACCCCGGCCAGCGACTCGAAGGGGAGGGTGCCGAGCTCCCAGCGGTCGGGCACCGCGTCGGAGGAGGGGCGGAGCTTGTCCGGGGCGAGCTCTTCGAGCACCTCCGGCCTCGCGCAGAGGATCCCGACGTGCGGGCCGAACCACTTGTAGGCCGAGCAGGCCAGCACGTCGCTGCCGAGCGCCCCGACGTCCATCCGGCGATGGGGGACGGCGTGGACCGCGTCGACGTACACCCGCGCACCGACCCGGCCGGCGGCGGCGACGATGCCGGGCAGGTCCGGGATGGTGCCGCAGGCATTCGAGGCGGCGGTCACCGCGATCCACCGCGTGCGCTCGGAGAGGACGGCCTCGACGGCGGCCGCCGGGAGCTCGAGATCGGATCCCCGCCCACCCGGCTCGGCGAAGCGCACCGTCGCGCCCGCCCGCTCGGCGGCGATCAGCCACGGCCGCACGTCGGCGTCGTGGTCCAGGCGCGTGCAGACGATCTCGTCGCCCGGCGCCAGGGTGCGCCCGACGGTGGCGGCGAAGTGCATGGTCAGCGCCGTCATGCTCGGGCCGAAGACGATCCCGCGCGGGTCGCCACCGAGCAGCGCGGCGACGCTGGCGCGGGCGCGCTCGACGACCTCGTCGGTGGCCAGCGCGGCGGCGAACGTCCCGCCGTGGTTGGCGCCGTGACCCGAGCGCATCCAGTCGGCCATCGCGTCGATCGCCGCGTCGACCATCTGGGTCCCGGCCGGGCCGTCGAGCCGCGCCCACTTGCCGCGCAGGCCCGGGAAGCGGTGGCGGTTCACGCGCGCAGGGCCCGGGTCGCCTGCTCGAGCACGCCGCGGTCGATGTCGTAGCTGAGCCGCTCGACGGCCGCCGGCGGGCTCAGCCAGCGCACCTCGTCGACCTCGTCGTCGACTTCGAAGGCGTCCGAGCTCCCGGGATCGGCCTCGACGAGCCAGTAGCGGACCGCCTTGCGGCGCCCCTTGCGGTCGGCGTAGAAGACGGGATCGAGCTCCTGGCCGAGCCGTCCGCGCTGGCCGGTCTCCTCGTGGACCTCGCGCAGGGCGGCGGTCTCCCAGCTCTCGTCCGGGTCGAGCTTGCCCTTGGGCAGCGACCAGTCGTCGTACCTGGGCCGGTGCACGAGGACGACCTCGAGGCCCTCGCCGCCCGGCGCCGGGCGGTGCACAACCGCCCCGGCCGCCTTGACCTCCGCCAGCTCCGGGTCGGGCTCCATCGCCCCGATCCTACGCGGGCGGGTGCGGTCCCGCCGCGCCATGCACCCGAGACGCCGGCCCGGCGAGCGGGAGCGCCTCGAGCGCCGCCACGATCGCCGCGTCGAACTGGGTGCCGGCGCCCGCCCGGCACTCGCGCAGCGCCACGTCGACCGAGAGCGGGACGCCGTAGGGGCGGCTCGAGGTCATGGCGTCGAACGCGTCGGCGACCGCGAGGACCAGGGCGCCGTCGGAGATCCGGGCTCCGGCGAGGCCGTCGGGATACCCCCGGCCGTCGACGCGCTCGTGGTGTCCGCGCACCCAGCGGACCTGCTCCGGGGTGAGGACGCCGTCGACGATCTGCGCCCCCAGCGCGGCGTGCTGCTGGACCAGCGCGTACTCGGCCGGGTCGAGCGGCGCGGGCTTGCGCAGGACGCGGTCGGGCACGCCGATCTTGCCGACGTCGTGCAGGACGGCCGCCTCGCGCAGGAGCCGGACGCGATCGCCGGGCCAGCCGAGGCCGGTCGCCAGCGCGCCGGCGAGCTCGGCCACGCGGCGCGAGTGCTCGCGGGTCGAGTGGTCCTTCGCGTCGATCGCGCGAGCGAGGGCGTGCAGGCCGCCCAGGGTCTCCGCGCGCCCGCCGCGCTCGCGGGCGGCGTCGGCGATCTCGCCCGCCACCTCGTGGTCGTAGATCCAGCTCAGGCCGGCGCCCCGGTGCTTGGCCTGGTAGAGCGCCAGGTCGGCGTGGCGCTCGAGCTCGTCGACGCCGGCCGCCTGGGTGAGGTCGCACACCCCCGCCGAGAAGGAGACGTCGAAGGGCTCGTCGTCGCCCCGGAGCCGCAGCTCGGCGCGGACCCGGTCCGTGCCGACGAGGGCCTCGAGCGCCGGGGTCTCCGGCAGCAGGACGGCGAACTCGTCGCCGCCCAGCCGCCCGATGACGTCGTCGGAGCGGAAGCCGGCGCGCAGGGCGGCGGCGAGGGCGGAGAGCGCGCGGTCGCCGGCGGCATGACCGTGGAGGTCGTTGGTCGCCTTGAACCGGTCGAGGTCGAGGACCACGAGGGTCAGCGGACGGTCGTGCCGCAGCGCCCGGCCGACCTCCTCGCCGAGCCGGTCGTGGAAGGCGCGGCGGTTGGCCAGGCCGGTCAGCGGGTCGGTGAGCGCCTGGACGGTGAGCTGGGCGCGGGCGGCGTCGGCGCCCACCGCGAGGGCGACCACCAGCGCGACGT
>CALMNS010000250.1 GCA_937871635.1 uncultured Solirubrobacter sp. | reverse complement strand
CGGCCGGCTGGCCGACCAGCCCACGGTGGACGCGGCCCCGGGCCTCGACGACGTCGAACGGCTCCTCGAGCCCGCGCGCGCCGCCGGCGTGGAGGTCGAGCTCCGCGTCGACGACCGCGCGGGATCGCTGCCGGCCGGCGTGGACCTCGCCGCGTTCCGGATCGTGCAGGAGGCGCTCGCCAACATTGCCAAGCACGCCCAGGCCAACCACGCCTGGGTCGCGGTGCGCTGCCCAGGCGGCGCGGTGGAGGTGGAGATCGCCGACGACGGGCGCGGGCCAAACGGTCGACGGCCGGCGCGCGGCGGCGGCCACGGGCTGATCGGGATGCGGGAGCGGGTCTCGCTCTACGGCGGCTCGCTCGACCTTGGCCGCCACCCCGGCGGGGGCTTCCTCGTGCGCGCCCGGCTCCCGATCGAGGGCGCATGAGCGTCCGCGTCCTGATCTGCGACGACCAGTCGCTCGTGCGCGCCGGGTTCCGTCTCGTGCTTGAGAGCCACCCCGACATCGACGTCGTCGGCGAGGCCTCCAACGGCGAGGAGGCGATCCATAGCGCGGGGCGCTTGAAGCCCGACATCGTGTTGATGGACATCCGCATGCCCCGGCTCGACGGGATCGCCGCCACCCGCGAGATCACGGCCCGCCACCCGGCGCGGGTGCTCGTGCTCACGACCTACGATCTCGACGAGTACGTCTATGACGCCCTGCAGGCCGGCGCCAGTGGCTTCCTGCTCAAGGACACGCCGCCGAACCAGCTCGTCGACGGCATCCGCGCCGTCGCCGGCGGCGAGGCGCTGCTCGCCCCCTCCGTGACCCGCCGCCTGATCGCCGAGTTCGCCCGCATCGGGTCCGCCAGCCGCGTCCGCCCCACCGCGCTCGACGAGCTCACTCCGCGCGAGCTCGAAGTGCTCCGGCTGCTCGCACGCGGCCTCTCCAACGCCGAGATCGCCGCACAGCTCGTGCTCGGCGACACCACCATCAAGACCCACGTCGCCCATGTGCTCGGCAAGCTCGGCCTGCGCGACCGCGTCCAAGCCGTCGTGCTCGCCTACGAGTCCGGCCTGGTCACCCCCGGCCGCGCGCCGGAGTAGCCGCCGCTCGTCCACAGGGAGGGGAGCAGCGGCGCTCTCATCCTCACGGCGGTGATCGCGATCGCCATCGCAGCCGAGCTCGGATCGTCACCGCGGTCGAAGACGGATCGACGGTCCTCGCGGAGCCTTGATCGCACCACATCAACCGCGCCGACGCGTTCGGCGCAACCGAGAAGGAGCGACCATGGCCTACACCGGGCAGATCATCGACAACCCCGTCAGCGGCGAGCAGATCGAGTTCCTGCGCACCGCTGCCGACACGAACGGCGAGCTGCTCGAGATCGAGCTCACGCTCGCCGCCGACGGCCGCGTGCCCGGCGCCCACGTGCACCCCGAGCAGGAGGAGCGCTTCGAGGTGCTCGAGGGAACGATGAAGTTCCGGCTCGGGCTGCGCACGATCGTCGCCGAGGCTGGCGACACCGTCACCGTCCCCGCCGGGCGCGTCCACAAGTTCACCAACGTCGGCGACGCCCCGGCGCGGGCCCGCGTGCAGATCACTCCCGCGCTCGACATGGAGGACCTCTTGACCACCACCGCCGAGCTCGCACGCGAGGACAAGGTGCTGCCGTCGGGCATGCCCAAGCCACTGCACCTGGCGCTGTTCGTCAAGCGCTTCCGCCGCGAGGTCCGCGCGCCGTTCCCGCCCGCGCCGATCGTGCACGCCCTCATGGCCCCGCTCGCCGCGCTCGCGCGCCGGCGCGGCCACGACTCCCGCTACGTCACCCCGCGCCTCGCGCTCGCTTAGCGCCCATCGACGCCACCGCGAGGGCGGTCACGGGAGGCCTTCGTGCGGTTCTTAGGTCGGGCGCATCGCTAGACCGTCGCCGACACGGCGGCGGGAGCCAGTGCGAAGTCGTAGGTGACGACGAGCTCGTCGCTGCCCGCCTGCGCTTCGGGGTGCACGATGAGCTCCTCCTTGGTTGCCGAGGCGATGTCCGTGGCGAGGTGGTCGCTCGAGGCGAGGAAGAGCTGCGTCACCAGCGGCTCGTGGCCCTCGGCCGAGACGATGAGATGGACGTGCGCGGGGCGCCACGGACTCCAGCCGGCCACGCTGCAGAGCCGGCCCGTCGGCCCGTCCAACGGGATCGTGTACGGCGCCGGGAGCACGGTCCGGACCTCGTAGCGGCCGTCGGCGTCCGTCAAGACCTTGCCGCGCAGGATGTCGGCCGGCAGCGAGGGAGCGAAACCCGAGTAGAAGCCATCGGCGTCCGCGTGCCACACGTCGAGCTCGGCGCCGTCCAGCGGCTCGCCGGCCGCATCGGTCACGCGGCCGGAGAAGACGACCCGATCACCGCGCTCGTCCGGGCGACGCGGCAGCTCGAACGGGGCGCTCAGCAGCGGGGCGCCCGGGAGGTGGAAGGGACCGAGGATCGTGCCCGGCGAACCCGCGCGGTCGCGGAACGCGTTGCGCTCGACGGCGAACTCGACGAAGACGTCGAGGAACAGCGGCCACTCCCCGGCCTCCCCGACGTCGATGAGCCACTGCTTCGCCGCCTGGAACTCGTCGTAGGTGACGTCGTGCTCGGCGATCGCGGCGTGGAGGCGGGCAAGGAGGTCCTTGGCCATCGCGGTGCTGCCGATGGCCCACCCGGCCGCCGCGGCCCCGCAGGTCCGCCTCGAGGACCTGGCCGACGAGCCCTTCGTCACCTACCCCGGCGACGTCCAGTCCACGGTGCGCCAAGCCGTGAGCGCGACGTGCGCCGATCACGGCTTTGTGCCCCTCGTGGCCATGGAGGCCACCGAGACCGCCACGCTCATCAGCTACGTCGCCGCGGGAACCGGCGTCGCGCTCGTTCCCGAGTCCGCCTCCCAGATGACCGTCACCGGGGCCGTCTACCGGCCCCTGATCGCCGGATCACGCCCGGTCGAGCTGGCGATGGCCTGGCGCAAGGACGACGAGCTCCCCGTCCTGCACCGCACCATCCAGGTGATCCGCGACGAACTCGCCGCCATCCGCGCAGGCCGATCGACCTGGGCCGACGGCCGGCCCGTCTCACAGGGCCTCGTCGCCTGACTCGGACGGCCGAGCGCCGTGTTCGCCGGTCGGGCGGTCGGCGGCGTGCGAGGTTATCGGTCTGCCGCGGCCTTCGGGAGGGTCGCGTGCTCGAGCAGGGCGGCGAGCTCGCGGATCGCGGCCTCGTCGAGGGGAAGGAGCGGGGCGCGGACGGGCCCGGTGGTGTCGCCGACGAGCTGGCACGCGGCCTTGACCGCGGCTGAGTAGCTTTGCCCCTCGAGGAAGTGGCAGAGCGGCCAGAGGCGGGCCCAGAGCTCGCGGGCGGCGCGGAGGTCGATGTCGTCGATGAGCAGCCGGTGCAGCTCGACGCATTGCTCAGGGACGATCGACGCGGTGCCCCAGACGACGGCGCGAACGCCGGCGGCGAGCGCGGCGAAGGTGAGCGTGTCCCAGCCGTTGAGCAGGGTGGGGCCGTCCGTGTGGATCAGCTCGGTGGCCGCGACGGCGTCGCCGCCCGTGTCCTTGAGGCAGGTGACGGGCAGTTCGCGGAGCTGCGCGGTGGTGAGCGTGACCCCAGTCGCGCTCGGGAGGTTGTAGTACATGATCGGGATCTCGATCGCGTCCGCGACCGCGGTGTAGTGGGCGAGCAGCTCGCGCCACGAGAGCGCGTCGTAGAACGGCGGGACGATCATCACCGCGGCCGCGCCTGACCGCTCGGCGTGGACGCTGAGCTCGACGGTCTTGCGCGTCGAGAGCGCACCCGTGCTCGCGACGACCGGCACGCGGCCCGCGGCCGCCTGCACCGTGGCCTCGACGAGCTGGCGGCGCTCCGTTCCGCTGAGCGTGGTGAACTCCCCGGTACTCCCGCCGGGTACGAGCCCGGTGACGCCTGCGCCGACCAGGCGGTCGACGATCGCGGCGAGCGCTTCGGAATCGATCGCGCTGCCGTCCTGGCTGAAGGGCGTGATGAGCGCGGGCAGCACTCCGTGGAAGGGCTCAGGCATGGGTTGCCTCGCTGGTTCGGGTGTCGACGCGTTCGGCGGCCGCGAGCCCGGTCCGAGCGGCGGCCTCGATGTTCCCCAGCTCGGCGAAGTAGTCGCCGGCCAGGTGCAGGTTCTCGTGCGCGCCGAGCGGGCCGACGAGCGCCGGCTGGAGGCGGCTTCGGCCGGGGCGGGCGTAGACGTTCCCGAGCTCCCAGCGGTGCACGGTGGCGCCGGCGATCACGTCGCGCGTGTGCGGATAGAGCTCGTGCAGCTCGTCGAGAAAGCGCTCGACGATCAGCTCGTCGCTCTCGCTCATGAGTGCCGCGGCGCCGCGGGCGCCGGCGAAGAGCATCAGACTTCCGCCGGGGCGGCGCGGGCCTTCGCGGCGCAGGGCGTGCGCTTGGTTGGTGAACATGTCGAACACGCGGCCGGGGGTGGCCATGGCGTAGACGTCGTCATAGGGCATCGCGGTCGTCTCCCGGGTCTCGACGGCGACGGTGAGGAAGGCGCCGTAGGTGAGCTGCGAGAGCGCCGCAGCGGCCCGCTCGGCGACCGAGGCAACGAGCGGCGCGGCGTGCGGCGCCTGTGCGGCGACGATCACCTGGTGCGCGCGGATCTCTCCGCCGTCGTGCTCGACGACCAGGTCGGCGCCGTCGGCTCGGATGGCGCGGACGCGGCAGCCCGTGCGGGCGCGCTCGCCGAGCTCGCGACCCAGCGCCATCGGCAGGGTGCCGCTTCCGCCGAGCAGGTTGCGGGCGATCAGCGAGCCCTTGCCGCCCCAGACGAGTGCGAACAGCCCGATGCCGCAGCCGGCTGACAGCTCATCGAGCTCCGCGGTGGCGCGGTGTGCCGCGCACGAGAAGATGTCCCGCACCGCGGGCGGTAACGGGCCGAGGAACTCGCCGAAGGTGCGGTCGTCCTCGAAGTCGTAGCGTTGCTCGAGCCGGTGGTACCTGGCGACCGCCCGCTGGACCTTCACGCCCGCTCGCGCGAACGTGATCCGGTCACGCACCGACAGCGGCAGCCGGAGCGGGTAGGTCTCGACGCGCCCGTGATCGAGCAGCGTGGACCCGACCGCGATCCCCATCATGCTGCCCGTCACCGGCACGGTGTCGAGCCCACACTCGCGCGCCATGCCGTCGACCAGCGAGCCCGGTCCGGGGAACAGGTGTGCACCGTAGTTGAGCCAGAACTCCCCGCGCGCGTCCGACCGCATCCGCCCGCCGAGACGATCGCCCGCCTCGAGGAGGACGACGTCGCGGTGGCGCAACCGCCACGCCGCGGCGAGGCCCGCCATGCCGCCGCCGATGATCACCACGTCGCGGGTCACTGCGACCACGGTGGGCCTCAACGACGCATCAAGCTAGGCTTGGTTCCTTGGAGTACTCGAAAGCTGAGCTTCTGTCTCTGCAGCAGCTCCGCTGCTTCTGCGCGACGATCGAGCTCGGCTCCTTCACCGCCGCCGCCGAGGCTCTACGCGTCTCCCAGCCCGCGGTTGCCGATCAGGTCCGCAAGCTCGAGCAGGCCCTCGGCGCCGACCTCTTCACCCGGGCGGGACGCGGGGTGGTCGCCACGGAAGCGGGTCGCGCCTTCGCGGAGCACGCCGCCCGCAGCCTGCGCGCGCTCGAGGAGGCCGCCGACAGCGTCGGCGAGCTCACCGCGCTCCGAGGCGGCACGGTCGCCCTGGGCATCTTCGGCGAGCCATCGGCATGGCGCGTGGACGAACTCGTGACCGCGTTCCTGCGCCGGCATCCCGACGTGTCGCTGCGCCTCCTGGGCCGCAACTCCTCCGCGATCGCCGAACGCGTCCGGCGCGGCGACCTCGAGGCGGGCGTCGTGCTGCTGCCGATCGACGATGACACGCTCAACGTGCGGCCGATCGTGCGCGACGAGATCCTCTACGTCAGCGCGTTCCCCGGCCGCACACGCCAGCCCGTCACCATCGAGCAACTCGCCGCGACGCCGCTGATCTTCTACGACGCTGAGTCCGCCGACAAGGACCCGATCCGCCGCCAGCTTGCCGAACGCGCCCAGCGCCTCGGCGTCCGCCTGCAGCCGAAGGTCGAAGTCGAGCTCAAGGACATTGCGCTCCGCCTCGTCGCGACCGGCGTAGGTGACACCTACCTCCCCAGCGCCTTCACCCACGCGCCCTACTTCCATGAGGGCCTCAGCACCGCGTCCTTCAGCCCCCCGCTCTATGACACGTTCGCCATCATCACTCGCCCAGGGGCCCGGCTCTCGCCGGGCGTGCGGGAGCTGCTCACCGATCTCGAGGAGCACATGCGCGCCGTCGCGGCGGCGCTCGACCGCACGCGTTGAGCTCGCGCGGGAACCAGCCGAGACCCAGAGCACGACCCCGACCCGACCCCTAGCGTCCCCGCGACCGCCGGGACGGACCGGCGCCGATAGCCCTACGGGATGAAGGTGAAGCGGACGGGCACCGTCGCGGTCTTCGACTTCTTGTCCTCCTTGAGCTCGGAGAAGTCCACCACAGCGGTGCCACGCGCACCCGCGTACCGGCCGACGCCGCCCTGGATCGCGCAGTCGTTGTTCGTTGGCGAGTCCTCCGCCTTGCACGCGGCGAAGATCAGGTTGCCGCCACCGAGGTCGATCATGTCGCGCCAGACCCAGACCGCCTTGCCCTTGTACTTCCGAGCGCCCTCGAAGGTCACGATCTCCGTATGGTGAACCCGGCCGACGACCTTGCCGTCGATGAGGACCTCGTCATTCGACGCCGCGAGGTCAGCGACCTTCGGACGCTTCTTGTCACGGGGGACGGCGGGGTTGATCCCGTGCGTGATCTTGGCGTTCGGGTGGCCCTTCATCTCGGTCCGGACGGTGATCTCCAGGGTGCCCTGCGCCCCCTCGCCAACGGTCCCTCCGGTGCCCTGCCCGACGGCCGTCCCGGCAACTCCGGCTCCGGCCGCCACCGCAGCGGCGGACAGGACGGTAAGTGCGCGCCTCATCTCACTCTCTCCCCAGATCGAAAGTTGGCGCGAAACTACCCACCGCTACACCGGAAATCAAGTAACCGAGCGCTCGGAGGGGCGCTTTGCCCGCGCACCCCGTCCGGTTCCGGCGTCAGGGGCCGACCCCGCTGGCCAGGGTCAGTCCTGTGCGGCGTGGTTGTTCGTCGTGGCGTGGCCGTCTGCAAGCCACGGGTAGCGCTCGGTGTCGGCCCCGGCGTAGTCGGGATCGAGGTAGATGTAGAGACGCTGGATGCGGAAGTCGCGGATCTCCATCACGTCACACCAGCGGCCGGCGTGCGACTGGCCGCCCTTCCAGGGTGTTCCGTCGCCGGCGACGCCGTCGGAGAGTCCCTCTACGCACAGCATGTGCTCGCCGAACATGAAGTTGAAGTACTCGCTGTAATGGCGGATCTCCCGGTAAAGACCTCCGACCTCTGACCACAGCCGATGGATCTCGTCGATCCCCTCGGCCACGCCCCACTTCGGGAAGTAGAGACGGGCGTCTGGATCGAAGAGCTCGGTCAAGTCCTCGCCCGCGTCGAGGCGCCGGAAGTACTCCAGCGCGACGGCGCGCTGCTGCTCACGCGTCATGCGCTCATGCGGGGGTGGCAACGGTGCTCTCCGTTCTCTTCAAGTGGCCGGTGTATTCACGCGGCGCTGCTCGCGGGTGCGGCGTGGAGCAGGGTCTTGGTCTCCATGAACTCCTCGAGCGAGCGCAGCCCGTTGAGGCGGCCGACGCCGCTTTGCTTGAAGCCGCCCTCCTCGAACTGGTCGACGACCACCGCCCAGGTGTTCGTCCAGACAGTCCCGGCATCGAGTTCGCGCGCGACCCGCAGAGGCCGGTCGACGTCCCGCGTCCAGATGCCTGCGGCGAGGCCGTACTCGGTGGCGTTGGCCAGCGTGATCGCGTCGCGCTCGGTGTCGAAGAGCTCGAAGGTGGCGACGGGCCCGAAGACCTCCTGCTGGACGATGTCCGAACTTGCGTCGTCGACCTCCAGCAGCACGGGGCGGTAGTAGGCGCCCGCGGACAGCTCGGGCGCGTCCGGCCGGCCGCCGCGCACGATCGCCGTCGAGTACTCGAGCGCCCGCTCGACGGCGTCGTCGACGCGCGTCGTGTTGGCGACGTCGATCATCGGGCCCATGTCGGAGGCCGGGTCGTCACCAGGACCGACGGTGACGGCCTCCAGCGCCTTGCCCAGCCGCTCGCGCAGCGCGTCGGCGATCCCTCGTTGAACCAGGATCCGGCTGCCCGTCATGCAGAACTGCCCGGAGAAGACGGTGATGGACTTCACCAGCGTCGGCACGACGGCATCGAGATCGGCGTCGTCGAAGACGATGCTGGGTGTCTTGCCGCCCAGCTCGAGGGAGATGGTCTTCAATCCGGCCGCCGCGGAGCGCGCGATCGAGCGCCCGACGGCGGTCGACCCGGTGTAGGAGATCACGTCCACGGCCGGGGACTCGACGAGCACCGGGGCGCCCTCGTTGCCGGACTCGGTGAACAGGTTGACCACTCCTGGCGGGAGGCTCTTGGTGTCACGGATCAGCTGGGAGAACATGCCGTTGACCAGCGCGGTCTGCGCCGGCATCTTCACCGCCGCGGTGCATCCTGCCGCCAGCGCGGGCGCCAGGGAGCGCACCAAGAGGACCACCGGGGAGTTCCAGGGGACGATGATGCCCGCGACGCCCGCGGCCTGGCGCAGGGTCTGGCCGTAGAGGCCCGGTGCGACCTCGGCGCTGCGGCCGGAGTCGGTCACGGCCAGCGCGGCTGCGTAGCGAAGCTTGGGGATGGTGAGGTCGATCTCGAGCGCCGCGTCGGGGAGGGCCTTGCCGTTCTCCTGAGCCAGCGCGAGGATGAAGGCGTCGCGGCGCGCCTCGAGATGATCGGCGAGCTCGAGCAGCGCACGATTGCGGGCGACTCGGTCGCGCGCCCAGGACGTGTGCTCGAAGGCATGACGCGCGGCGGCGATGGCCGCCTCGGCCTCAGCGGCCCCACCGTCGGCGAACGTCCCGAGGGCCTCGCCCGACGCCGGGCTGAGCGACTGGCCGACGGTCGTCGAACTGGTCCACTCCCCGCCGATGAGGTGCTCGACGCTGTCCGGCAGCACGCGCTTCGGGGAGGGGGTGGCCTGGAGGTGCTGAGCGGACATGGCGTCTCGTTCCTAGTCGGTGATTCGTTGTGCAACGAACCTAACGGGCGCGTGATGAGCGTTCAACTCGTGTGTCCCGCCCGGTTCCGCTCCGCGGAAGCCGTTCTACGCCGGGAGCTCGACGACGTCGCGTGGGAGCGCGCCATCTCGCGACGGGGCTCACGCGCGCTCAAGGCGCTCAGGCTTTGGAGATCCGTACCACGGGCTTGATCGTCTCGCCGCTCTGGGTGTCGGCGAGCGCACGGTTGATGTCTTCGAACTCGTAGAACCTGATCAGGCGGTCGAACGGGAAGCGGCCCGCCTTGTAGAGCTCGATGAGCTTCGGAATGAACAGCTGCGGGATCGAGTCGCCCTGCACGATGCCGCGGACCGTGCGCCCGAAGAGCAGGTTGTTCATGTCGATCGCCGCCTCCGTGCCCTGCGGCGCACCGCCGATCAACGCGGCGGTGCCCAGGGGCGCCAGCACGTTGACGGCCGTCTTGAGCATGGCCGGACGGGCGGTGATCTCGAGCACGTAGTCGAGACCGTTGGGCACGATGTCCTTGATCTGGTCCTCCAGATCGCCGTCCCTCGGATCGAGTACGTGCGTCGCACCGATCTCGAGCGCTAGGTCGAGCCGGGCGCGGTTGACGTCGACGGCGACGATCGGATCGGCCCCGGCCACGCGGGCGGCCATAACGGCCGCAAGACCGACTGCGCCCACTCCGAAGACGGCGATGCCCGACCCCGCGGGGACTTGGAGCGAGTTCAGGACAGCGCCTGCGCCCGTCTGGAAGCCACAGCCGAGGGGACCGAGCAGTTCGAGCGGGAGGTCGTCGTCGACGCGAACGACGTTGCGCTCGGTGGCCAGGGCGTAGGTGGCAAAGCTCGACTGGCCGAAGAAGTGGCCGTGGACCTCGGGGCCGTCCTGCCCGCCGTTCCGATGGACGCCATTGGTCCCGTCCAGGCGAGAGGCGCCGAAGTTGGCCTCGAAGGCGCGCTCGCAGTAGGAGTAGTGGCCGCCCAGGCACGGCCCGCAGTGGCCGCAGGCCTGGTAGGACAGCACGACATGGTCGCCCGGGGCGACCAT
Organism: uncultured Solirubrobacter sp.; assembly: GCA_937871635.1. GTDB lineage: Bacteria > Actinomycetota > Thermoleophilia > Solirubrobacterales > Solirubrobacteraceae > JACCYI01. The sequence continues at coordinate 5,324 of CALMNS010000250.1, read as the reverse complement.
GGTGACGGCGGAGCCGATCGCCTCGACGACGCCGGCTCCCTCATGGCCGAGCACGGCTGGCAGGGGCGTCGGGTACTCCTGGTTGCGCACGTGGAGGTCGGTCTGGCAGACGCCGGTCGCCACGATGCGGACCAGGATCTCTTCAGGTCGAGGATCGTCCAGCTCCAGCTCCTCCAGGGTGAACGGTGCTGACTTCTTCGCCACGACGGCGGCGGTGATCCTCATCTTCCTCTCCTCTGGTCATTGCTTGCGCAACGAACCTAACGGCGGCCAGATCGATTGCAAGCGGGGACCGCCGGGTGTTCCGTCAGGCGGAAGGGGAGACGTGCCGGGCCCTCAGGTGCCCTGGGTGGTGACCGGCTCCTCGGCCAGTCCCACGACCGACCAGATGCGCGCGAGTTGCTTGAGTTGAGAAGGGCTCAGCCGGTCCAAGAAATCGGAACGGACGTCCACCAGGTGCGCCTTCTGCGCGGCCCGGAACGCGGTGCGTCCGCGACGGGTGAGGCTGGCTTCCAGGCCTCGCCCGTCCGTGGCGACCTGCTGACGCTGGACGAGTCCCTGGCGTTCGAGCTCGGCGACGATGCGGGTGATCCCGCTCCTCGAGAGCAGCAGGCTGCTAGCGATGTCCTTCATGCGCATCCTGCCCCCGGGCGACTCGGACAAGCGCAACAGCACCTCGTAGGAGGACAGCGAGAGACCGCGACGCTGCATGAGCTCGCGATCGAGTTGGCTTATCAGCCGCGTGTGAGTCCGCAGGAATCCGCGCCAGGCCTCGAGCTCAACCTCTGACAACCGCGTCGGGTTCGGCGCAGGCGTCATCGGGCTGGATGCTCGACAGTCCGTTGCACAACGAACAATATATCGCCCGTGGTGACGGGAGGCGTTCGGCGCGATCTCCGAGAGCGTCGCTGGCCGCTCACCCGTCTCATATCGCCTCAAGGGCACGGGCGACGTTGTCAGCGCAGGCGCGGGCTGCCTCCCCGACCACCAGGAGGTCGTCCTCGTCACGGACCCGGGAGGACGGCGCCGAGACCGCCACCGCGAGCCGTTCGCCGCCCGCAGCATCCGGCACCGCCGCGCCCGCGGCGGTGATGTCCGGTTCGCTCTCGCCGATGTTGGTGGCGTAGCCCCGGCGACGGATGTCCGCGAGTTGGCGCTCGAGCGCGGCTCGCGTCCGCAGGGTGCGCTTCGTCACTGCCTGGAGCTCGGGGTCGGGGTAGAGGCTCCGCAGCCGCTGCGAGGACAACGCCGCGAGAAGCGCCTTGCCGGCGGAAATGGCATGGGCGGGCATGACGATGCCCTCGCGAGAGCCGATCCGCAACGGGCGCCGGGACTCAACCGAGTAGATGAACAGCGCGTCGGCGCCGCGCAGCACCACCAGGTTGACCGTCTCGCCCAGATCCTCGGAGAGCGCGATCAGGTGGGGGAGGCACTCAGGTCGGGCGCCGACGCGCTCGACGATGAAGCCGCCGGCCTTGCCCAGGGCCGGACCCGCACGGTAGGCCCGGGTGGTCGGGTCCTGCCGCACGAAGTCGTGGTGGCCCATCGAGGTCAAGAGCCGGTGGGCGGTCGAGCCGGCCACGCCGAGGAGCGAGGCAGCCTCAGTAACGCCGAGCTGCTCGTGCTGGCGCAGCAGGAGCAGCAGGCGGAGGGCGTTGTCGACCGAGCCGAGGCCACCCTGGGTCGGCGGACGTTCCGTCATGCGGAAAGACTACCCCTGGGTGAGGTCGTCCGTCCATATGATTCGTTGTGCAACGAAATGACAGGGCCTCAGCGACGACGCTGGGCAGCGCCGCACCGGACAACCTATGCAGCAGCGATTCCGCTCAGCCCATCCCCCCACCACGCCGAGCCCGACCCCGGGTGTCGGCCTGGATGATCGCCCGGTGGTGCTGGTCGCGTCGCGGCAAGCACGGGCCGGTCGCGAGCACGAGCTGAGCGACTCCCTGGCACGCATCGCCGCCGGCGCCGTGCGCTCAGGCGGCGCGAGCCAGGTGGATGTCGTCCGTAGCGAGGACGGGACCGAGCGCTTCTCGGTGATGCTGCACTTCGACCGACAACTCGCCGCGCGCCACTGGGAAGCCAGCGCGACGCGCGCCCACCTGCTCACTCCGGTCGAGGAGTCGTCGGAGGGCGCGGGCCAGCTCCAGCTGCTGCCTCGAGTCGCTCGCGTCGAGCCGCCATCGCCGTCGCGGTTCAAGCGGGCGGTGGTCGCCTACCTGGCCATCGCCCCGTTGGCCTACATCAGCCAACTGCTGGTAGGCCCCGCGCTTCTCGGCCTCGAGCCCTTGGTGCGCGCCCTGGCGCTCAGCGCCCTCTTGGTGCCGGCGATGACCTACATCGCTGTCCCGCTCTGGACGCGCCTCCTGCGTCGTTGGCTGAGCAGCGGCCCCGTCCGCCCCGCGAGCGAGCGCAAGCCTCGCCGATCACCCCGACGCCGGAGCTTGGGTCCTGGCCCTGACGCTCGGCCCCGACCTTCCAACGAGGAGATGACGTCATGAGCACCACCCACCCGGACAGCACGGAGCAGCTGCGCGAGGCGATGCAACGACGTCGCCTCATCCCGCTCTGGGAGATGGAGGCCGAGATCATGGGATTCCGGCCCAACCCGACGACACAGCCCTGGCTGTGGAGCTGGGATGACCTGTACGACACGGCCGAGCGCGCCGGGCACCTCGTGACCATGGAGCGAGGGGGCGACCGGCGCGCGATCGCGCTGGCCAACCCAGGACAGGGCGGCCGCCCCTACGCCACCTCGACGCTCTGGGCCGCCGTGCAGTGGCTCAACGGCCACGAGATCGCCCCGGCCCACCGTCACACGTCTCAGGCGATCCGCTTCATCATCGACGGCGCTGGCTCGTACTCGACCGTCGAAGGCGATCGCGTCCACCTCGGGCGGGGCGACCTGGTCCTGACGCCGCCGTGGACCTGGCACGACCACGGCAGCGAGTCCGACGAGCGCGCGATCTGGATGGACGTGCTGGACATCCCCCTCAACAACTTTCTGGACGCACCGTTCTTCGAGCCGCACCCCGAGCAGAGCCAGGAGGTCACCGCCGCACCCGACGAGTCGGTGCTCAAGTACGGCGTCGGCCAGCTGCGCCCGGCCTGGGAGGCGCCGATCACCGACCGATCACCGCTGCAGACCTACAAGTGGCGGGACACCCAACGCGCGCTCGCCAACCTGGCGTCGGTTGCGTCGGACCCGTTCGACGACGTAGCGCTCGAGTACACCAACCCACACACCGGCGGCCCGGTGATGAAGACCTTCACCTGCTGGATGCAGCAGCTGCGACCCGGGACGCACACGCTCGCGCATCGGCACACCGGCAGTTCGGTTTACATGGCCTTCGAGGGGCACGGAGCCACGATCATCGACGGGACCCGCTTCCAGTGGAGCGCGGGGGACATGTTCGTCATCCCGAGCTGGGCCACTCACGAGCACGTCAACGGGGATCCCGACGCCCCCGCGCTCCTGTTCTCCGTCCACGACACTCCGCTGCTCAAAGCCCTCGGCAAGCACCGCTCCGAGGCGCACGAGTCGTCCAACGGCAGGCAGCAAGTGACCGCCGAGTTCGTGGTGGGAGAGGGCTGATGCGACTGGCCACCATCCGGACGGCGAACGGCACCTCGGCCGCCGTCCTCGACGGCGAGGCAGCAGTCACCGTCGCGGCCTACGCCGACGTGGGCGCCCTGCTGGCCGACGGCGCCGAAGGTCTCAGCGCCGCCGAGGCGGGAGCGGACGGTGCCGGCGAGCGCCGTGCCCTCAGCGACGCGGAGTTGCTCTGCCCGGTGCTGGCACCGGGCGCGGTGGTCTGCGTCGGACTCAACTACCGCACGCACATCCTCGAGATGGGCCGTGAGCTCCCGTCCCACCCGACCCTGTTCTCCAAGCTTCCGCGCGCGCTGACCGAGCCCTACGCAGATATCGAGCTCCCGGCCGCCAGCCAGCGCATCGACTACGAAGGGGAGCTCGCGGTCGTCATCGGCACGGGCGGACGCGACATCCCCCGCAGCGAAGCCTGGGCGCATGTCGGCGGCCTGAGCGTCCTCAACGACGTCACCGCCCGCGATCTTCAGCGAAGGACGCTGCAGTGGTTCGCCGGCAAGACCTTCGAGCGGTCCACTCCGATGGGCCCTTGGGTCGTCACCGTGGACGAGCTCGGACCGCTCGATGGGCAAGAGATGCGACTCTCCGTCAACGGCAAGGAGCGCCAGCGTGCGGCCCTCGGCGACCTGGTCTTCGACGTCCCCGCGCTGGTCGAGGACATCTCGCGCATCGTCGAGCTCCAGCCCGGCGACATCATCGCCACCGGCACCCCCGGCGGCGTGGGCGAGGCGTCCGGGCGCTTCCTCTCAGACGGAGATGTCGTCGAGGTGTCCATCGATGGCATCGGCAGCATCCACAACACCTTCCGCAAGCCGGCCGCATGATCATCGATCCCGCCGACCTCGACCGCCGCGAGGCCAACGGTCTCATCAACGGATTGGTGACCCCCCGACCCATCGCTTGGATCTCCAGCCTGGCCCCTGATGGTGCTCGCAACCTGGCCCCGTTCTCCTTCTTCGGCGCCTTCTCGTTCGACCCGCCGATCATCGGAGTGGGTCCGGGCAGCCGGCGGGCGGTCAACAAGGACTCCCTGCGCAACATCAAGGCGACAGGGGAGTTCGTGGTCAACCTCGTCGATCGCAGCCTCGCCGAGCGCGCCAACGCCTCAAGTGCGGAGTTCGAGCCCGATGTGGATGAGTGGCTGGTGGCGGGAGTCACCCCGGCCGTCAGCGACTCGGTGGCCCCGCCGCGCGTGCAGGAGTCGCCCGCCTCGCTGGAGTGTCGCGTGAGCCAGATCATCGAGCTCGGCACGGCAGCGCAGCCGAGCAACAACCTCGTCGTCGCATGGGTGGTGCGCGTCCATGTGGCTGACGCCGCCCTCGACGGGTTGGCGCCGCGTCCCGAGGTGCTCGACCTCGTCGGCAGGCTGGGCGGCGACGAGTGGTGCACCACCCGAGACCGGTTCACGCTGCCTCGGCCGACTGGCCGCGACCCGTCAGCGCTGGCCACCCCCAGTCGATCTTCACACCGTATTGGACTTCCGAGGTGAACGGCGCTGAGCACGTCGGGGTGCCTCGAGACCGACAGGAGGATTCCGTGGTGGTACATCAGCACGATCAGGACGAAGGGCGCTCCGCCGGATGGACGCGGCGAGGGTTCCTCCAGGCCGGCGCGGCCTTGACCGGTGGCGCGCTGCTCTCGCAGTCCGTGCCGGCGTCGGGCGCGACGGCAGAGACCGCCGAGACGATCCTCCACAACGCGCGGATCGTCACCC
>CALMNS010000249.1 GCA_937871635.1 uncultured Solirubrobacter sp. | reverse complement strand
GGTCAGCTCGGCGCGCAGGGTGCGGCGCCCCCGGTGCTGGAGCCCGTGCACGGCGTCCTCTGACCGGCCGATCCGCAGGGCGATCTCGCCCGGGGTCAGCCCGCAGATGAAGCGCAGGACGATGACGTCGCGCTGCTCGGGCGGGAGCGTCTCGAGCGCCTCGCGCAGGTCGTGCCCGCGCTCCCAGGAGAGGTCGTGGTCCTCGGTGTTGGCCGAGCGCACCTCGGCGAAGGGGATCGATCGCCGGGCCCGGACGTGGTCGATCGCCGCGTTGTGGGCGACCCGCAGGATCCAGGCCGAGAAGGGCACGACGCGCGGCTCGTAGCGCGGCAGCGCGGTGAGCAGCTTCGCGAAGATGAGCTGGGTGACGTCCTCGGCCTCGTGCTCGTCGCGGACGATGGAGCAGACGTAGCCGTAGACGTTGTCGGCGTAGCGCAGGTAGAGCATGCGGATCGCGTCGCCGTCGCCCTCCTTGGCCCGCTCGACGGCGTCGAGGACGAGGCTCTCCGACTGGGCGGAGTGCTCGAGCGTCCGGCGGCGGCGAAACCGGCCTCGGCCGACGGTGCCCTCCATGCGGTCGGCCTCGCGCCGAACCGTGCTATGCGCCCCCGAAGGGTGCGTCAGTGTGGTGCTGGTCATCTGTGGCCTCCCCAGGCTCTTGGTGTGTCCGGCCAGGAACGTACGAGGTGGGCATCAGCCAGAAATCGGACCCCGGATCACCTGAGGATTTGGTCCCGGGAAGTGGACGAACGTACGAGAGAGGGCGTCCTTAACCGTGCTTAGCCCGAGATGGGTAGAACGGTGCCATGTCACTTCTCGCGAGAATCACGTCGTTCACCCGTTCCCCGCAGGGCCGTCGCCTGACGGAGAAGGCCACGCGCTACGCCTCGAGCCCCGAGGGCAAGCGGCGCATCGCCGAGGCCCGTCAGCGCGTCGCCTCGCGCAAGCGCGTCAGCCGCTGAGGCGCACGCCGAGCAGGCGCTCGAGCTCGGGGACGGTCGCCGCGGCGCCCTGGTGGCGCACGGTGGCCATCCCGAGCGCGCGCGCCGGCTTGAGGTTGCCCGGCAGGTCGTCGACGAAGACGACCTGCTCCGCCGGGAGCCCGAGCGCCTCGAGCGCCAGGGCGTAGATCGCCGGGTCGGGCTTGCGCACCCCCACCCGGCCGGAGATCACCGTGGCGTCGAAGTGCGTGGCGAGCATCTCCGCGTCGTAGCGGTCGGCTCCCCAGGAGTTCGAGAGCAGCCCGGTGCGGATCCCCGCCGCGCGGGCGGCGCGCACCGCCGCGAGCATCTCCTCGTCGGTCTGCATGCCGCCGAACAGGCGGTCGACGAGCGAGGCGGGCGCGACCTCGAGCACCGCGGCGAGGCCGGACTCGAACTGCGCCTCGTCGAGCTTGCCCAGCTCGAGGTCCTCGAGCAGCCCGCGGGCCGCGGGATCGGACAGGAAGCGGTCGCGGACCGTCTCCGGCGCCAGCCCCTCGGCCTCGCAGAAGGCCGCGAAGGACGCGAAGACGCTCGTGGTCAGGACCCCGCCGAAGTCGACGAGCAACCCGGAGCGGGTGCCGTCCGGCCCGGTCTCGCCGGCGCCCATCGACGGCAAGTCGTGCGGCCTGGTTTCGCTCGCGCTCATCGTCTGGACGACGTCACGACCGGGCCACGGACCAGGCCCGCTCGGCGACCTCCGGCACCCCCTCGCGGAGCAGGTCGAAGAACGGGTCGTCGGTGGTCCCGGCCAGGCGCCGCTTGTAGGAGCCCTCGAGGAAGACGGCGGACTTCCAGAGCGCGAGCGTCATGTACCAGCGCACGTCGGACATCGAGCGGCCCGAGCCGGCCTCGTAGCGGGCGATGAGCTCCTCGCGCGACGGGAACCCGGGGGAGCGCGTCACCGACCCCAGGGCCAGGATGGCGCTCTCCGGGTCACCGGGCTGGGCGTAGGTGGCGGCCAGGTAGCCGAGGTCGGCGAGCGGATCGCCGATGGTGGCCAGCTCCCAGTCGAATATGGCGGTCAGCCGGGCGGGCGCCCCGGGCGCGAACATCACGTTGCCCAGGCGGTAGTCGCCGTGGACGATCGTCGCCTCCCCGGACTCGGGCCGGTGCTCCGCCAGCCACGCGGTCACCCGGTCGAGCGTCTCGAGCTCGCGGGTCTTGTTGTGCTCCCAGAGCCCGCCGAAGCGCCGCAGCTGGCGCTCGAGGTAGCCCGTCGGCTTGCCGTACCCCTCGAGGCCGCGCGAGCGCCAGTCGACCGCGTGGACCTCGACCAGCGCGTCGACGAGCTCTTCGCCGATGCGCCGGCGCTCGGCGTCCGTGTCGAGCGCGGCGGGGAGCTTGGTGGTGATCACGTCACCGGGCATGAGCTCCATCACGTAGAACGGCGCCCCGATCACCGAGGGGTCCTCGCAGCGCGCGAGCACCCGCGGGGTGCGCACGCCGCCGTCCTGGACGGCGGCCAGGAGCTCCGC
>CALMNS010000248.1 GCA_937871635.1 uncultured Solirubrobacter sp. | reverse complement strand
GGCCTGCAGGGCGTCGTCGCCCACCAGCGTGGGCTGCTCGTCGGTGGCGGCCGCGGCGCCGCGGCGGCCCGGCTCGACCTCCTCGAGGCGGAAGAGGATCACCGTGATGTTGTCGCGTCCGCCGGCCTCGTTGGCCGCCGAGATCAGCCGGCGGCCCGCGTCGGCGAGCGACGGCGCGCCGTTCAGGAGCCTGGCCAGCGCGCTCTCGGGCACCATCGTCGTCAGCCCGTCGGAGCAGACCAGGAAGACGTCGCCGGACTGGGCCGGGTAGGTCTCCGTGTCCACCGCGACCTCCGGCTCGGGCCCGACCGAGCGGGTGATGACGTTGCGCTGCGGGTGCGTCTCGGCCTGCTCCTCGGTGAGCTTGCCGCGGGCGACGAGCTCGCCGACCAGCGAGTGGTCCTGCGTGAGCCGGGTGAGCTCCCCCTTGCGCAGCAGGTAGGCCCGCGAGTCCCCGACGTGGGCGATGGTCACCTCCGCCTCGCCGACGTACGCGGCGGTGACGGTGGTGCCCATCCCCTGGGTGCGCTCGTTCTCGATCGAGGTCCGGTGGATGCGGCGGTTGGCGTCGACGATCAGCGTGGCCAGGACGTCCGGCGGGGGGCCGTCGGGGAGCCCGGGGTCGAACGCCTCGACCGCCATGCGCGAGGCGACCTCCCCCGCCTGGGCGCCGCCCATCCCGTCCGCCACGACGAACAGCGGCGAGCGCACGAAGTAGGAGTCCTCGTTGCCGCTGCGCTGGCGGCCGACGTCGGAGTCCGAGAAGTGCTCGGCGACGCGCAGCATCAGGTGTCCGCGCCTCGGCTCATCTAGCGCTCGAAGGCGAACTCCGAGTCGCCGATCCGGATGCGGTCGCCCGGATGCAGCGGCTGCGGCCCGTTGAGGGGCTCGCCGTTGAGGTAGGTGCCGTTCGTCGACCCGAGGTCCTCGACGACGATCACGTCGCCGTGCGGGGTGAGCTGGGTGTGGCGCCCGGAGGCGAAGGAGTCCTCCAGGCGGATGTCCGCGTTGTCGCCGCGCCCCAGCACCGCCCCCTCGGCGAGGTCGTAGGCCGCCCCCTCGCGCAGCCCGGCGGCGGTCAGCACGCGCAGGACGGGCGCGCCGCCGTTGGCGTCCGCGCCCATCCCCGTGGCCGCGGGGTGGAAGCCGGTGCCCTCCTCCTCGAAGGGGACCGGCGCGGCCTGCGGGCCGCCCGCCGCGCTGCGCCGCAGGTCCTTGAGCGCGGAGCGGGCCATCCAGAGCAGGAAGAGGTAGAGGACGGCGATGAAGCCGAACTTGAGGGCGACGGCGACGGGATCGAGCACGGCGGCGGCGTCCCCCTACCCCAGCTCGAAGGTCAGCTCGGAGGTGCCGACGCCGATCGCGTCCCCGTGCTTGAGCGAGCGCGGGCCGTCGACGCGGTGCCCGTTGACCCGGATGCCGTTCGTCGAGCCCAGGTCCCGGACGATCCAGGACCCGCCGGACGGGCGGACCTCGGCGTGGTGGCGCGAGACGTTCGGGTCCTCGAGGACGAGGTCGCAGTCGCGCGAGCGGCCCATCACGACGCCCCGCTCGGAGACGATGGTCGCGCGGCCGTCGAGCCGGAGCTTGGCGCTGGGCCGCCGGGGGTTCTCCTCAGCGAGCGGCTCGGCCAGCCGGTCGGCGGTCGAGTACACCATCGTGTGCCCCTCGTCGCCCTGGCTCGGGGGCGCCGAGGCGGGGTCGTCGGCCTCGCGCACCAGCCGGGCCTGGATGCCGAACTCGCCGAGCCGCAGGCGCTCGTCGGTGCGGAACTCGACCCGCGGGGCGGTGAGGAGGGCGACGCGCTCCGAGCGGGCGTGCTCGAGCAGGTACCCCTCGAGCTCGGAGCGCAGCTCGTCCTCGTAGCCCTCGAAGTGCTCGCGGTCGCGCGGAGAAAGCCAGACGGCGTACTCGTTGGGCGCGTAGGTCCGCGAGATCGAGGCGACCCGGTGCTCGTCCATCTCGCGGGCGAGCTTGCGGGCGATCTCGACGGGGCGCACCTCGGACTTGAAGGCGCGCGCGAAGGTCCCCTCGACGAGCCCGGCGATCTTCGACTCCAGGTTGCGCAGCACGCTCACGGCGCCTCTGAGTATGGCTGCTCGGGTTCAGGGCCGATACGGCCGCCCGCGAAGGCGAGCGCGGCGGCGGCGCAGGCCCCCAGCGCGAGCCCGGGCGGCTCGGGCCGGCCGAGCTGGTCGGCGAGGACGCCCGTCGCGACGGCGAGAGCGGCGACCCACAGCACCGCGGCCAGGACGTCGGGCGCCGTGCGGCGGCCGCGGACGAGGTAC
>CALMNS010000247.1 GCA_937871635.1 uncultured Solirubrobacter sp. | reverse complement strand
GACGAGGAGGTCGCCGCGGCGCTGGCGGGCGCGGCCCGCTGCCTGGCGCCCGGCGGCGTCCTGCTCTTCGACCTCAACACGCTGCATGCGTTCCGCACCGTCCTCGCCGGGCTGCTGGTGGAGCCCGGCCCGGACCGCGTGATCGTGCTCGACGGGCACGGCGACACCGCCCTCGAGCCCGGCGGCACGGTCACCGTCCGCATCGACGCGCTCGTCCGGGGCGAGGACGGCGGCTGGTCGCGGGTGCGCACCGAGCACCGCCACCGCCACCACCCGGTGGGCCGGATCGAGGCCCTCGTGCGCGAGGCCGGGCTCGAGCTCGTGGCCGGCCACGGGAGCCGTCCCGACGGGACGCTCGCACCGGTGGTCGACGAGGACACCCACGCCAAGTCCGTGTTCATCGCGCGCCGTGGGCGCGCCTGAGGAGGAGAGGAGGTGAACCGTGAAGATCGAGATCGCCGAGAAGCCCGTCGCGGCCGAGTCGTCCTACGTGAAGTTCTCGTGACGGAAGGGATCGAGCCGCCCGCCGAAGGAGCGGGCGGCTCGTCCTCCCCGCGACGGATCCGGCTCCGCCCCTCGGTCGAGGTGTTCCCGGCGTCGACCGGCGAGCTCTTCCTGATGGCGCCCGGCGAGCCGCACCTCGTCGTGCGCGCGCCCGATCCGGCCGACCGGGCGGTCCTCGCCCGGCTCGAGCGCGACAGCGCGACGCTCGGCGAGCTCGCCGAGCACCTCACCGCGGAGGGACTGGTCGTCAGGGAGGGCGAGCTCGAGAGCAAGGTCTCGGCGCTGCTCTCCGCGGGAGTGGCGCGCTACGAGGCGCCACCGGCCGCACCGCTCGAGCCGGCCGTCGCCGCGCGCTTCGACCGCCAGCTCCCGTACTTCGCCGAGCGCGGCGAGCCCGGGGCGATCCAGCGGTCGCTCGGCGACGCCCGGGTCGTGGTGCTCGGCTGCGGCGGCCTCGGGACCTGGGTGCTCGGCGCCCTCGCGGCGGCCGGAGTCGGCGAGTTCGTCCTGATCGACGCCGACCACGTCGAGCTCTCGAACCTCAACCGGCAGATCCTCTACCCGGTGGACGCGGTGGGCGGGCCGAAGGTCGAGGCCGCGCGTGCGTGGGTCGAGCGCTTCGACCCGTCGATCCGCGTCCGGACGGTGGCCCGCTACGTGCGCAGCGCCGACGACCTGGCGCCGCTGCTCGCGGGGGCGACCGTCCTCGTGCAGGCCGCCGACCAGCCCGCCTACGACATCTTCCGCTGGGTCGACGAGGCCTGCCTCGCCGCCGGCGTCCCGTTCATCACCTCCGGGCAGTACCCGCCGCTGATCAAGGTCGGCCCGACCTACATCCCCGGGGTGACGGCGTGCTACGAGTGCCACGAGCGCGCGCTGCGGCGGGAGTTCCCGCTCTATGAGGAGCTCGCCGTCCGTCGCCAGGCGCGCCACGTCTCCGCGACGACCCTCGGCCCCGCGTCGGGGCTGGTGGGGACCATGGTGGCGCTCGAGGTCATGCACCTCCTGGCCGGCTTCCGGCCGCTGGCCACCGAGGGCCGGACCCTGCTGCTCGACATGGCCACCTTCGAGACCCGGTGGGAGACGATCGACCGCGATCCCGACTGCCCCCGCTGCCGCGACGTCAGCGCTCCCGGCTGACGGGCGGGCGACACGAACCGGCGACGGCGTGCCACGATCGTCGCATGCCTGCCGCCGGCGTGGACGTCCGCCTCGCCCGGGCGCTCTCGCACCCGCTCCGCCAGCGGATCCTCGCCGCGCTGGGCGCGCGGGTGGCGAGCCCGAGCGACCTCGCCGACGAGCTGGGCGAGCCCCTGGGCGACGTCGCCTACCACGTCAAGCGGCTCGTGGAGCACGACTGCGTCGAGCTCGTGCGCACCGAACGGCGGCGCGGGGCGGTCAAGCACTTCTACACCGCGAGGCGCTGGCTGGGCGTCGCCGACCCGGAGTGGCAGGCGCTGCCCGTCGCCGAGCGGCAGGACCTCTCCCGCCGGCTGGTCGACCAGCTCGTCCTCGACGTCCGGACCGCCGAGGTGGCCGGACGGCTCGCCGAGGCCGGCGTGCATCTCAGCCGGACGCCGCTCGCGCTCGACGCGCAGGGCGTCGCGGAGCTCAACCGGCTGCTCGCGGACCTGGTCGAGCGGGCGCTGCGCATCCAGGCCGACAGCGAGGCCCGCGGGTTTGGGGACGAGGGCCCGCGACCGGTGCGGCGGGAGCTCGGCCTGCTGCACTTCGGCGCCCCCGGCGCCGCCTGAAGCTCAGCCCGGCGCCCCCCGGGCGGCTCAGCCC
>CALMNS010000246.1 GCA_937871635.1 uncultured Solirubrobacter sp. | reverse complement strand
GCGCCCCGGCGTCGTCCGGGGGCACGAGCCAGCCCGTCTCCCCGTCGTCGACGATCTCGGCCGGCCCGTGGGCGTCCACCGCGACGGCGGGCAGGCCGCAGGCCATCCCCTCGACGAGCACCTGCCCGAACTGCTCGCGGACGGAGGGCAGGACCACGGCGTCCGAGGCGTTGAGGAAGCCGGGCAGGGCGTCGTGGGTGTGCCAGCCGGCGAGGTGGACGTCCTGGGCGCCGAGGCGGGCGATCGCGTCGCCCGGGTGCTCGCCCTCCCACTCCCCGGGGAAGCCGCCCAGGAGGACGAGCGGGGCCCGCACGCCGGTCGCCCGCGTCGCGCGCTGGTGCGCCTCGACGAGCAGCGGCACCCGCTTGACCTTGGTGAAGCGACCCACGAAGAGGAGGACGGGCGCCGAGTCGGGCAGCGGGGTCCCGAGCGCGTCGCGCCAGAACGCGGCCCGGTCGGCGCCGGCCAGCGGGCGGTGGGCGAACGCCTCGGGATCGAAGCCGTTGGCGATCCGCACGCAGCGCTCAGGGTCGATGCCCAGGAGCCGCTCCGCGCGCTCGACCTGCGAGTCGCTCAGGACGACGAGCCGCTCGCAGCGCCCCGCCCAGGCGCTCAGCCGCCGGCGCCACGGGTGGCCCGGCGCGAGGGTCTCGAGCATCTCGAGCTCCGTCCCGTGCAGGTGGCCGACCACGGGGACGTCCGGGGCGACGCGCGCTGCCGCCCTGTTGAGCGGCGTGAGGTGGTGCAGGTGCAGGACGTCGGCCCCGGGGGCGTCCGCGCGGAGCAGCGCCCCCGCCCACGCGCGGACGTGGTGCTCGGCCTCGGCGTCGTCGAGGGAGGCCATCCAGCGGTCGGGCGCGCCGGGACGGTCCTCGTAGGAGGCGTGCAGCGGCGGGTCGGCGGCGATCGGATCGGGGGCGGCGAGCGCCGCGGTCATGTCGAGCGCGTGGAGGTCCAGGCCGGCGTAGAAGGCGCTCGCGTCCCCGTCGGGCCGGGCCGAGCCGCTCAGCAC
>CALMNS010000245.1:20074-22611 GCA_937871635.1 uncultured Solirubrobacter sp. | reverse complement strand
GGTGGCGAGGAGGGCCCGGCCGGCGAGGCGAAGGGCTTCAACCTGGCCGCGGCCAAGGAACGCCTGGCGGGGGCGCCGGCGCCGCTGGCCGCCCTCCACGCCCAGGCCAACGAGCTCCTGCCGGGCGGCGATCGCGCGTACCGGGCCCGGCTGCGGGCGCTGCGCGGCCACCCCGTGGTGGTCAACAAGTGGGCGTCCTGGTGCGGGCCCTGCCGGGCCGAGTTCCCGATCTTCCAGGACGTGGCCACCCGGCGCGGCAAGCAGGTCGCGTTCCTCGGCGTCGACTCCGACGACTCGCGCCCCGAGGCCCGCACCTTCCTGCGCGACCAGCCGCTGCCGTTCCCCTCCTTCGAGGACCCCGACAAGGAGATCGCCGGGCGCTTCGGGCGCATGGGGCTGCCGACGACGCTCTTCATCGACGCGCGCGGCAAGCAGGTCTTCCTGCACCAGGGCCAGTACCGGTCCTCGGCGGCGCTCGACGCCGACGTCGACCGCTACCTGCTGCGCTGAGGGCCGCCGTGCCCGAGCTCCGCGTCGACCCGCTCACCGGGCTGAAGGTCATCATCGCCGGCGGCCGCGCGGCGCGTCCGGGCGGCGCCCGGGCGTTCGCCACGCCCGACCCGGGCGGCGAGGACCCGTTCCTCGAGGGCAACGAGGCGCACACGCCGCCCGAGGTCGCCGCCTGGGGCCGGCCCGCGGGGGCGGCGCCGGACACCCCGGGCTGGAGGGCCCGCGCGGTGCCCAACCGGTTCCCCGCGCTGACCGCCGAGCCGGGCGAGCCGGTGCGCGGCTCGCACCCGGATCCCGAGCTCTTCGTCGCCCAGCCCGCCCGCGGCGGGCACGAGGTGATCGTCAACGCCCCCGAGCCGGTCACCACGCTGGCCGAGCTCGCGCCGGAGCAGCTCGCCCTCGCGATGGACGCCTGGCGCGAGCGGATCGCCGCCCACGCCCCGCGCGCCGCCTGCGTGCACCTGAGCGTCAACGAGGGCGTGGCCGGCGGCGCATCGCTGCCCCACACCCACGCCCAGCTCTTCGCGCTCGACTTCGTGCCGGCCGCCGTGGCCCGCGAGCGCGAGCGCTTCGGCGCCTACGCGACGCGGACGATGGGCGGCGACCTGCTCGCCGACCTGCTGCAGGAGGAGGTCCGGCTGCGCGAGCGGGTCGTCGCCATCGACGACGAGGCCGTGCTCCTCAGCCCCTACGCGGCGCGCATGCCCTACCAGCTCATGCTCGTCCCCCGTCGCGCCCGGCGCGCGTTCGAGGCCGAGGGTCCCACGGGCGCCGCCCTCCTGCACGACGGGCTTAACCGCCTCGCGCGCCGCCTGGGCGGCTCCCCGCCGCTGAACCTCTGGGTCCGCACCGCCCCGTCGGGAGCCGATCGCTTCTGCTGGCGGATCGACGTCCTGCCGCGGCTCGTGCCGGGCGCGGGGCTCGAGCTGGGCACCGGGGTGGACCTCAACGAGCTCGCGCCGGAGACCGCCGCCGCCGAGCTGCGCGAAGCCTGACCTGGTCCTCATCGCCCTCATGACGCTGGCCGCGGCGGCGCTCGGAGTCGGCGCGGAGCGGCGCCACGGCGCCCGGGCGACCGGGTGGTCGCGCGCGGTGCTCAAGGTGATGCTCTTCGGCATCCAACCCGTGGTGACGTTCTTCAACATCGCCCACCTCGAGTTCACCCGGGACATCGGCGCGGGCCTCGCGCTGGGCTGGCTCGCGCTCGTGCTCACCGGCGCGCTCGCCTACGCGATCGGTCGCGGGGTGCTGCGCCTGGACCGGCCGACCACGGGCACGCTGATGGCCACCTCGATGCAGGCCAACACGGGCTACCTCGGGCTGCCGCTGGTCATCACCTTCCTCGGCGCGGGCGCCTTGGGCCAGGCGGTGGTCTACGACCAGCTCGTGCAGACCTCGTTCCTGCTGACGGTGGTCTTCGCCGTCGCCGCGGCGATGGGGACGAAGGCGGGCGAGGGCGTCCGCGAGCGGGCGGTCGCGTTCTTCCGCAACAACCCGCCGCTGCTCGCGGTCGTCGTCGCGCTGATCGCCCCGGCGGCGCTCGCCCCCGACGCACTGGTCGACGCGTCGCGCCTGCTCGTCTACACGCTGGTGCCGCTCGGCTTCTTCGCCGTCGGCGTCACCCTGGCCAGCGAGGCGCGGGCGGTGGGCGGGCGGCTGCTGCCCCCCGTCACCCGGACGGTGGGCTTCGCCGTCGCCCTGCGGCTGGTGGTGGCGCCCGCGGTCCTGGTGGCCGTCGCCGCGCCGCTCATCGACCTGCCCACCTCCTACCTGCTCCTGGCGGCGATGCCGGCCGGGGTCAACGGCCTCGTCGTCGCCCACGTCTACGGGCTCGACCTGGGGCTCGCGGCGGCCACCATCGCCTACTCGTCGGCGCTGGTGGTCGCGGTGGCGCTCGGCGTCGCCGTGGTGACCTGACCGTGCGCGCCGTGGTGCAGCGCGTCTCGCGCGCCTCGGTGACGGTGGACGGCGAGGTGGTCTCGGCGATCGGTCCCGGCCTGCTCGTCCGCCTCGGCGTCACCCACGAC